>JALOAH010000041.1 GCA_023228865.1 Porticoccaceae bacterium
CTTTGTCAATGACGACCCCTTGCGCTGGATCGCTCGCGACAGCAGCAAACCTGGCCGAGGTGTCACGGAAACCTGGTTATTGCACGCCAGTGGCGAATGGAGTGAAGCCCATATCGAAGACAGCCCCGAAGCCGTTGCCGCAACACTGCTCCCAGCATTTTACAAACTGGGGGGCGCCGAACCCCAATCCTGGTCTGCCCACCGCTGGCGTTATGCCCATACGGAGAAGCCCCTGACTGCCGGCTATCTATGGCAAGAGGCACTGGCGCTCGGGCTTTGTGGCGACTGGTTAAATGGCGACAAAGTGGAAGGCGCCTGGTGGAGTGGCCAGAAACTGGCGGATGCAATTCTTCAAGTCACCGGGACTTAGGGTCTGTTAACACTAATTGAATTGCCTCTGTTGTGACTAAAAAAGCGCCAATCCAGGCGCGAGGAGTGAGTTTAGTGGTTCTAAATGATCGACGAGCAAAGCTTCCGCTCCTGCTCACGCCCCTCACCTACATCCATGTAGGCGACGACAGTGGCGCTTTTTTAGCCGCAACCCGAAGGGCTGGAGCCATTTTTGCCCCCAGCGTTGTTGAAATTCGCTTATTTGGAATGACCAAACCACGCTCATTCCGCCTAGCTGGAAGCAAAAATGGCATCCAGCAGTGATAATCCAATTAGTGTTAACAGGCCCTAGGGAAAATCTGGCGACAACGCCGCAACAGAAGGCTGCTTCTAAGCAGCCGTAAAAGTGGAGGGCATTTCCCTTACATAGGAGGCAGCCAAGGCAATATTTTGGTGCATCCCGAGGGAGGATACAGATATAATACTGCCCCACAATTGGGCAGCTGCCCTATTCTGATGAAAATCAAGACAAACTTCCTCTACCACCAGTATCTGAGGTCAGGTAAATTCTATGACAATCAATCTCGATGAAAAACTAGAACCCATTTTTCAAGACGTTTTGCACCGCAATCCGGGAGAAACAGAGTTTCACCAGGCCGTGCATGAAGTTTTGGAAACCCTCGGTCCGGTGTTAGTGAAGTATCCCGAGTTCGCCGATAAAAAAATCATTCAACGTATTTGCGAACCTGAAAGACAAATCATCTTTCGCATCCCCTGGCAGGATGACAAAGGGGAAATCCATATCAATCGCGGTTTTCGCGTCCAGTTCAATAGTGCTCTTGGCCCCTACAAGGGCGGACTTCGCTTTCACCCCTCTGTTTACCTGGGCATCATCAAGTTTCTCGGTTTTGAGCAAATTTTCAAAAATGCTCTCACTGGCTTGCCGATTGGCGGTGGCAAAGGGGGCAGTGATTTTGATCCCAAGGGCAAATCAGACGATGAAATCATGCGTTTCTGCCAAAGCTTGATGACGGAACTTCACCGCAATCTCGGTGAATACACCGACGTACCTGCGGGAGACATAGGCGTTGGCGGTCGCGAAATTGGCTATATGTTTGGGCAATACAAACGCATGACCAATCGCTACGAGTCCGGCGTGTTCACAGGGAAAGGTCTTAACTGGGGTGGCAGCTTGGTGCGCACAGAAGCAACCGGTTACGGCACTGTCTTTTTCGCGCATGAAATGCTGAAAACCCGCCAAGACTCCCTCGAAGGAAAAACCGTTATCGTTTCCGGTTCCGGCAACGTCGCCATCTATGCCATTGAAAAAGCTATGGAGTTTGGCGCAAAAGTAATCGCCTGCTCCGATTCCAGCGGGGTTATTGTTGATGAAAAGGGATTGGATCTCGATCTCATCAAACAGATCAAAGAGGTGGAAAGAGGCCGTATTAGCGCCTATGCAGATCAACGACAGGGCTCCAAATATATTGCTAATGGCAATATCTGGTCGATTCCCTGCCAGGTCGCCCTACCCTGCGCAACACAAAACGAGCTTAACGGAAAAGATGCCAAAACCCTTGTGAAAAACGGCTGTATTGCTGTGGCAGAAGGCGCCAACATGCCCACTACCCCTGAGGGCATCCAGGTGTTTCAAGGGGCGAAAATCGCCTATGGCCCAGGAAAAGCCGCCAACGCAGGAGGCGTCGCCACCAGCGCCCTTGAAATGCAACAAAATGCCAGCCGCGACTCCTGGACCTTCGAGTACACGGAAAAACGCCTCCAGGACATCATGGTCAACATTCACGACAACTGTTATGAAACGGCGGAAGAATTCGGCATGTCTGGCAACTACGTGGCTGGCGCCAATATCGCCGGCTTTATTAAAGTGGCTCGCGCCATGACAGCCATGGGCTTGATCTGATATTTAGTTCACTCCCTAACAGGGTTTGCTGCAAACCCTGTTAGGCGAACTTCCCTCTAAACATAAAAAACACCGCACCCACAAGACACATCCCCGCCCACAAATAGTCCAGCTTGAGAGGTTCTTTTAGGTACATCACCGAAAAGGGCACGAACACAGAAAGCGTTATCACTTCCTGAATAATTTTTAATTGGCCAACACTGAGCACCGTATAGCCAATACGATTGGCTGGAACCTGAAATAAATATTCGAACAGAGCGATTCCCCAGCTCACAAAAGCAGCGATCACCCAGGGCTTGGTATTAAGCTCCTTTAAGTGGGCGTACCAGGCAAACGTCATAAACACATTGCTGCAAATCAATAGTGCGACGGAGATAACGACAGGATGCATACACCAGGATACTCAAAAATGTAATGGAAAAGCCGCAGGCACCAGACAGGGCAAACGGCCGTAGCCATTATGGATGGCATTTTGATTTTTGCAACTTCCGCCACCTGCGCGGTGAACAACGCCATTTTCCCCGGCCACATACCTAAAAACCCACACGAGGTGGGTTTTTAGGTATGGCGCGCCCGAGAGGATTCGAACCTCTGACCCACGGCTTAGAAGGCCGTTGCTCTATCCAGCTGAGCTACGGGCGCGTAATGAGTGGAAGCTTTGCCAGAAACGGAAGGGATCAAATCATGCCGAGCTGTCGATCCCATTTCAACAAAACTTTTATATCGGCAACCATTCCTTTTCGAGATAGTCCCTTACCGAAATCGTCCGACATGAAAAATGGGGTGGCCGACGGGGCTCGAACCCGCGACAACAGGAATCACAATCCTGTGCTCTACCAACTGAACTACGGCCACCATTGAAGTGATAAGCAGTGTTGGGCTTTTTGCTTGCTCTCACACTACAAAAACTGGTCGGGGAAGAGGGATTCGAACCCCCGACATCCTGCTCCCAAAGCAGGCGCGCTACCAGACTGCGCTATTCCCCGAAACTTGCTCCAAACTCAAAAACAGACTGAATTCAGAGGCGCGAATGATACAGCCCGGGACATGGATGGTCAATTCCCGTAGAACACTTTCTTTGCCGATTTTTAACCCTGCAATAAATCGCGCATTTTTCCGGGTTGCTGGCGTCGATAATCCAGCGCCCGGTATATAAGCGCCGCAGCGGATAGGGAGATGATACTGGCAACAGAAAAAGTCAGGGTGCCGGAATAATCCCACAATAGGCCGCCGCAAATCGCTCCCAGAGCGCCGCCAACACCAAAACTGAATGAAGTATAGACAGCCTGGCCTTTGCCGCTGTGACTGCCGGCAAAAAACCGGCGCAAATATTCCATAGAAATGGCGTGACAGCCACCGAAAGAAAAGGCATGCAGGCACTGAGCCAGAATCAGTATGGTCACCGACTGGGCAAAAAAGCCGATGATGATCCAGCGCACAGCGCTGATAACCAGGCAAAACAGCAGAATGGCGCGCAATGACCAATTGGTCATCAGTCTTGGCATAAGGGAAAACAGAACAATTTCAGCAACCACACTCAGCGCCCAAAACAGCCCTATTTGCGGCCTTGAATAGCCCGCCTGCTCAAGGTGAAGGCTGTAGAGGGTGTAGTAAATACCGTGAGCCAGCTGAATCAACAGGGAGGCAACGAGAAACGCCACTACAGGTTTTTTAAGCAGCACCCGAACAAAGGGATCAGGTTCGGCTTGCCGATCAACACTCTCGGGTTCTCGTACAAACAGGGTTGAAACCCAGATAAAGACAAGAAATAACAGGCAAACGAGGCGAAAGTCAGCAATATTGGCCTGAAACCAAAAACCGCCAAAAAGAACGGAGACGATAAAACCAACAGAGCCCCATTTGCGTATCCGGCTATAATTTTGAGGCTCATCGGCAACATAGTCGAGGGTTATAGCTTCAAACAGGGGCATGACGCCATGCCAGAAAAAGCTGTAACCCGCCATTACCAGGATCATTCCCCAGTAATCCTCAAAGGAAAAAATTCCGGCAAACGTGACAGCGGCAAGCAATGATCCCAGGCGTATGGCGGTCATGGGGCTGCCACAGCGATCTGCCAACCAACCCCACAGATTTGGCGAGACTATACGCGTCACCATTTGCATGGAAAAAATAATGCCGATTTCCGCAGGGGAAAAATCTCTGCTGACGAGAAAAATCGTCCAGAACGGATGGGTAACTCCAAGCAATCCGTAGTAGCAGAAGTAAAACAGGGACAGGCGTTTATAGGGAATCGTCGTCAGCAAAATGGCAAGGCTCTAAACAACAAGGACGCAAGTGTAAGGCCAAAGAGGTTACGGCAAAAATTCCCTATATTCCCGCCACCCAAACCCGACATCAACCCAAAAGGCTGAGCATAACCCCAGCCGCCACTGCGGAACCAATGACACCGGCCACATTGGGTCCCATGGCGTGCATGAGCAGATAATTGCCGGGATCCGCCTCGAGCCCCACTTTGTTGGAAACCCTGGCGGCCATGGGCACTGCGGAAACACCGGCAGAACCAATCAATGGATTGATGGGCGTACGAGTGACGCGGTTCATCAATTTCGCCATCAGCACACCAGAGGCAGTGCCAATACAGAACGCCACCATACCCAGCGCCAGAATGCCCAGCGTCTCAGGATTGAGGAATTTATCGGCACTTATTTTGGATCCCACACCCAAACCGAGAAAAATAGTGACTGTATTGATAAGGGCATTTTGGGTGGTATCACTGAGGCGCGCCACCACGCCACACTCTTTCATGAGATTGCCGAAACAGAACATGCCCAGCAATGGCGCCGCAGCGGGCAGGAACATGGCCACCAGCAGCAGCAACACCAAAGGAAAAACAATGCGTTCCAGGCGGGATACAGGGCGCAATTGTTCCATACGAATACAGCGCTCTTCCGCCGTCGTCAGCGCCCGCATGATTGGCGGTTGAATAATGGGCACCAACGCCATGTAAGAATAGGCCGCCACGGCAATGGCACCGAGCAGCTCGGGAGACAGCTTGCTGGTGACAAAAATCGCCGTGGGGCCGTCGGCACCACCGATAATGCCGATGGCGGCGGCATCGCGAATATCAAAATCGAGAATACCCGCTGCACCGAGAGCGGCCGCCCCCAATACGGTGGCAAAAATACCGACTTGGGCAGCTGCCCCCAATAACAGGGTTTTGGGGTTGGCGAGAAGCGGACCAAAATCCGTCATGGCACCCACGCCCATAAAAATCAGCAGGGGAAAAAGTCCGGTTTCAATTCCGGCGCTATAGATATACCACAGCAGCCCTCCAGGAGACTCCAACACACCGGCACCGGTAATACCGGCGCCTGATCCAGCCCCGCACCGGGAATATTCACCAGCAAGGTGCCAAAACCAATGGGTACCAGCAACAAGGGTTCAAATTTCCTGTGAATAGCCAGATAAAGCAACACCAGGCCAATCACCACCATGATTGCCTGCCCCCAGGTTATCTGGGCAATACCGGAATCCAGCATCAGGCCTGTGAGTTTTTCCAACGGTCACCCCTCAATCCAGTGTTCACAACAGCAGTAGCGGCGGCACTTGTCGCTGCCGCCTTAGGCCAGCGTTATCAATTCATCACCCACATCAACCTTGGTTCCCACCGCCACCTTTAAAGAGAGGACGACCCCGTCTCTGGGGGCGCTGACAGCAGTTTCCATTTTCATGGCTTCAAGAATAATCAGGGCATCACCTTTTTTGACTCCCTGCCCTTCCCGGATCTGAAGGGCTATGACTGTTCCCGCCAACGGCGCCTTCACCGCTTCTGCCGCCCCTGTCGACTGGTTTTTATCTGTATCACTGGCGGCTGCACCTGAATCTAATGGGGCAATACCGGAGATATCGCCGCCCTCGGCAACTCTGACCCGGTATTGGCGCCCCTCAACCGTTACCCTATAGACGGCTTCCCCGGCAGCGGTGCTGGCGCCTCCCGTTGTATCTGCACCGGGAGCAGGTTCAAAGGCATCCCGGTTGCCGCGATTTTTAAGAAAATTCAAGCCCACCTGGGGGAAAAGCGCGTAGGTAAGGACATCGTCGATGGTTCTATCGCCCTCGGCCAGGAGGATGTTCTGGTCTTTGGCGATCGTCTTAAGCTCAGCCACCAGAGTATTGAGCTCAGGTTCTATCAAGTCCGCCGGACGGCAAGTGATTGGCGCCTTTCCCGCCAAAACCCTATCCTGAAGCGCCCTGTTGACAGGCGCGGGGGTGGCGCCGTATTCACCTTTGAGCACCGCCATGGTTTCCTTGGAAATGGACTTGTAGCGCTCCCCTGTAATCACATTGAGCACCGCCTGGGTGCCAACGATCTGCGAGGTTGGGGTAACCAGTGGGAGAAAGCCCAGGTCTTCGCGAACGCGAGGAATTTCCGCCAGCACCTCGTCAAAACGCTGCTCTGCACCCTGCTCGCGAAGCTGGTTTTCCATATTGGTGAGCATGCCGCCGGGCACCTGTGCCACCAGAATTCGCGAATCCGCACCTTTCAACGAGCCTTCAAACTTGGCATATTTTTTTCTCACTTCGCGAAAATAGGCGGCAATTTCTTCGAGGAGATAAATATTTAACCCCGTATCCCGATCCGTGCCTTCAAGAATGGCCACCAGAGCTTCTGTGGGAGAATGACCGTAGGTCATGGACATGGAGGAAATCGCCGTATCCACGGCGTCGGCACCGGCTTCAATACATTTCAGGTAGGTGGCGACGGACATGCCCGTGGTGGCATGGCAATGAATATGGATGGGAATATCCACAACCCGCTTGAGACCTGAAACCAGATCGTAGCCGTCGTAGGGGCGCAACAGCGCCGCCATATCCTTGATACAGATAGAATCGGCGCCCATATCCTCGAGCCTGCGCCCCATATCCAGCCAGGTATCCAGGGTATGTACCGGGCTGACGGTGTAAGAGAGGGCTCCCTGGGCATGTTTGCCCACCGCTTTGACAGCTTTCAAGGCCGCTTGCAGATTGCGAGCATCGTTCATGGCGTCAAAGACGCGAAAGACATCAACGCCATTGAAGGCTGCACGCTCAACAAATTTGGCCACCACATCGTCGCCGTAATGGCGATAACCGAGAATATTCTGGCCGCGAAACAGCATTTGCTGGGGGGTGTTAGGCATGGCTTTTTTGAGTTCGCGAATGCGCTCCCAGGGGTCTTCCCCCAGATAGCGAATACAGGCATCAAAAGTGGCGCCGCCCCAGGACTCCAGCGACCAGAAACCCACCTGATCCAGCTTTTCCGCTATGGGCAGCATGTCGTCCAAACGCAGGCGGGTGGCAAAAAGCGACTGGTGGGCATCCCGTAGCACCACATCCGTAATCCCCAAGGGGGTTTTACTGACAGCCATAAATAACAACCTTTTAATTTATGGATTTACTTGCGGTGCCGATGTTTGTCCAGCGCCGCCTGAATAATTTTCAAGGTTAGGGGGTCAACCTGCACTGCTGCCTCGTCTCCAGGTTTTTGCGTCAAATCCTGCTCTGGGAAAAAGTGCACAATCAGTGTCGACATCAGTCTTGTTGCCACCACCAGTAAAACAAGAAAGACAAACACCGTGCCCATGCCGTAGAGCAGCAAGTCAAACCCTTCGCCAACCAGCGCGGCGCCATTACCTTGGGTGCGGTCAAGAACATTGTTCACGGCTATTCCCCCATAGACCTTCAACTCCTAAATTACCCCTAAAGCGGTTAATCCTCAACAAAATACAACAGCCATCGCAAAAAGTAATGGCCGATTAACGCCGCTTTAGCCCATAGACATGGAAATGGAGACAAACCTGTGTCGCAACTTGCATTAGCTGTTCGGTAGAATACAATTCGACCCCCAATGCACTGACGCCACAGCAGACCGCCCATGACACTTCGCGCCCTTATCGCCGACCGCGTTCACGCCGCCATGATCAATGCCGGTATTCCCGCAGAATGCGAACCCAATGTCACCCCCAGCACCCGTGAAGGTTTTGGCGATTACCAGGCCAACGGCGCCATGGCCAGTGCCAAACAGATGAAAAAACCGCCGAGGGAGCTCGCTCAGGCCATTGTCGACAATCTCGACCTCGACGGCATTGCCACAAAAACCGAAATCGCCGGCCCCGGCTTTATCAATATTCACCTCGACCCCGCCTTTGTTGCCAAGGCGGTGGAAATTCAGGCTCACGAGCTGGCGCGCCCCCAGCGCAGCGCAAAACACCCGCAAACCGTGGTGGTAGATTATTCCTCACCAAATCTCGCCAAAGAGATGCATGTGGGTCACCTGCGCAGCACCATTATTGGCGACGCCCTGGTGCGGGTACTGGAATATCTGGGGCACAGGGTTATTCGCCAAAATCATATGGGCGACTGGGGTACCCAATTCGGCATGCTCATTGCCGAACTTGAAGAGCACCTGGGCGTGGGTGAAAAGCCGGAAATGGCTTTGAAAGACCTGGAAACCTTCTACCAGCAGGCAAAAAAGCACTTTGACGACGACAGCGCCTTTGCCGACAAAGCCCGCGCCTATGTGGTCAAACTACAGTCTGGCGACCAGCACTGCCGGGAACTATGGCAACTGTTTATTGATATTTCCGTTGCCCACAGTGAGGAAATTTACGAACTGCTTAACGTCACTTTAAGGCATCAGGATATTCGCCCGGAAAGCGCCTACAACGGCGATCTCGCTGCCGTTATTTTAGACCTCGAAACCCTGGGGTTGTGTGTCGAGGATCAGGGAGCAAAAGTTGTCTTTCTCGACGAACTCGCCGACAAAAACGGCAACCCAAGCCCGGTCATTGTGCAAAAATCCGGCGGCGGCTTTCTCTATGCCACCACAGATCTCGCTGCCCTGCGCTATCGCGCCCAAGTGCTCAACGCAGATCGCATCCTTTACTTTATCGACGCCCGTCAATCCCTGCATATGCAACAGGTGTTCACCGTTGCCCGCAAAGCTGGCTTTGTGCCCGAAACCCTGAGCCTGGAACATCACCCCTTTGGCACCATGATGGGGGAAGATGGCAAGCCTTTTAAAACCCGCAGTGGCGGCACCGTCAAACTGGCTGATCTTCTCAAGGAAGCTATTGAAAGAGCGACAAAATTGATCGCCGAAAAAGATCCTGAGCTGTCTCCAGACGAACGCAACCAGGTGGCGCGGAAAGTGGGCATCGGTGCAATCAAATACGCCGACCTGTCAAAAACCCGCACCAATGACTACGTTTTCAATTGGAACGCCATGCTCAGCTTCGAGGGTAACACAGCGCCCTACCTGCAGTATGCCTACTCCCGCATTCGCAGTATTTTTCGCAAAGCTGGCGTGCTTCCCGAAGCGCTGACCGGCAACATTGTTATCAGCGTACCCCAAGAAAAAAATCTGGCGATGAAATTGCTGCAATTTGACGAAATATTGCACCAGGTTGCAGAGGACGCCTACCCCCATGTGCTTTGCAACTATCTCTACGACCTTGCCAGCGCCTTTATGGCCTTTTATGAACACTGCCCGATTCTGAAGGAAGGCGTCAGCGAAAACGACAAAACCAGTCGTTTAAAACTGGCAAACATCACCGAGAACACCCTCGCCCAAGGGCTTAATTTGCTTGGCATCGAAGTCATGGAAAAGATGTAAGCAACTGGGTCTATTCTCTGGGCAAAGCCGCCGCTCTGCCCGTTTTCGATCTAAAAAAAAGGCGGCACATCAATCGCACCGCCTTTTTTAGGGTTTCAATGACACCAAGTCAGGCTTCAGCCGCTTCTTCGGCTCTGACAAACTGGAAACCTTCGTAACCGTTTGCCGCCACCTCTTCAACTTTGGCTCTGTAACGGGGGTTGCCACCGCCATACACCAGATAGCGGTGGCGGCGGCCGTCGCCCTTGCCAAATTTACCCCAAAACCAGCTATTGGTGACTTCGGTAAACAAGGTGTCATTGACCACATCATAGACATGCTTGGTCCAGTCGTCGGCGGCCTCGATGGTGGGTTCAACAACTTCAATATCGTTGTCGACAATATACTTGAAGAAACGGGCAACCCAGTCGACTTGCGCCTCGGAACAGCGGGGAATATTACAGAAGGTGGCGCCATTGTGGGCAGCGACCACCGTAAACAGGTTAGGAAATTCTGGAACTTGCAGCCCGAGATAAGTCACAGGACCATCGCCCCAAGCTTCCTTCAGGGTTTTACCACCGCGACCGCGAATATCCATTTCCTTGAGAGCGCCGATAATGGCATCAAAGCCCGTAGCGTAAATAATAATGTCCAGGTCGTATTCCTTGGCCAGGGTTTTGATACCAGCGGTTGTCACTTCCTGAATTGGCTCTTCGTTGAGATCCACCAGGGTGACATTGTCCTGGTTATAAACTTCGTAATAACCGGATTCCATAGGTACCCGTTTGAGACCAAAGCCGTGGTCTTTGGGAATCAGCTTGTCAGCAATTTTCGGATCTTTAACCCGCTGGCGAATTTTTTTGGCAACAAATTCAGAAATGTAGTCATTGGATTGCTTATTGCTGAAAATATCAGCGTAGTGACCCACCCAAATAGCGTAGCCAGACTGGTTGTAAAGCTCTTCAAAAAGGGCTTCCCGCTCTTCCGCCGTTGTACCTTCCGCAGTTTCGTACATAAAGTCGTGCTGAAAGCCGCTATTGGTGCTTTCGCAGAGCTTGAAAATATCGTCGTAGCGACTTTTGATGTCTTCCATGCGCTCAGGCTCAATAGGCTTGTTGCACAGAGGGGCACACCAATTGGGATGGCGCTGGAACACAAAAAGTTCGCCGGCGGTTTTCGCCACTTCAGTGATAATTTGCACCCCGGTGGAGCCGGTGCCAATGACACCCACCTTTTTGCCGCGAAAATCCACAGCCTTGCCACCAAAGCTGTTGCCTTCGTGAGGCCAGTAGTAGGAATGGAAAGACTCACCGCGAAACAAATCCATGCCCTCATAATTGGGCATATTGGGCGTTGACAGCGCCCCTACACAGGTGACCAGAAACCTCGATGTCAACACTTCCGCGTTGTCCAGCTGCACTTCCCATCGCTTGCTGTTCTCGCAATAGTGCGCTTTGGTGACCTGGGTATTGAACTGAATATCCTTGCGCACATCCATTTTGTCGGCTGCGCGGCTGAAAAATTCCATCAGTTCAGGCTGGCTGGCAAATTCGTTTGACCAGTTCCACTCTTGAAGAAGGTCTTTCAAAAAGGAATAGCCGTAAGTATAGGATTCTGAATCCAGCTTGCAGCCTGGATAGCGGTTCATATTCCAGGTACCACCAATATCGCCATTTTTCTCAACAGCCCGCACGGAAAGACCGAGCTGACGCAGGCGATACAGTTGATACATGCCGGTTATACCGGCGCCGATGATGATGACATCAAAGTCTTTTTTTTCAAAATCCCTCATAAAACCCCTCTGAACATTATGCTTTGCGTATAGCGGTTATAGTGCTGTACGTTATAGTTGCCTGAAAAACTGCTCTTTATCGATGGGGCGCCTGAAACGCCTCCCGCCCGGCCTGCCTTGGTTGCATTCCCGAAGGCTTCACCAGAACAACCGCTTCTTTTGACGCCCTCAAACCCCGGTTATTATCTCCTTTGACCCGGCAGAATCTCTATGTTTGCGCTGATTAAGTGGGCATCTTGAACGATTGCCACGCCATGCTGGTCTAGCTCAGCTCAAATTTCAACTCAACTCGAATCGATTTCGACTTTAACATTTTCCTGGCAATTTGTAAATTATCAGCAACACAGTGTATAAATCAGCAACGTCAAAGGGAAACGGTTTAAAACTCTCTTCCATAACAAACATTTATAAATCCCATAACAGGACAATCCCCATGAACACCCTTCGCCACAGCCTCTTCCTATTCGCTTGTTTTTTTGCCCTGCCCCCGTGGAATCACGGGGCTGAAACCCAAGCAACCATTGATTACGACGTTCTGTTGCAAAGCAACACCAGCTGGGACGGTGCACCACTGCCCCAATACGGTAGCGGCAATCCCGAAATAGCCATTGTCAAAGTGGTAATTCCCCCCGGCATGACCCTGTCAACCCATCAGCACCCCGTCATCAATGCCGCCGTCATTCTCAGCGGCGAGATAACCGTAACATCCGAACGGGGCGACATTTTGCATTTAAAAGCGGGGGATGCCGTGGCTGAACTGGTTAACACCTGGCACCACGGCAAAAATGAAGGCGCCGAACCCACGGTTATCCTGGTTTTTTATGCGGGCGAAAAAGGCAAACCCCTGAGTATCAAAAAGCAACCATGATTTTTTAGTCGGAAATTGCACCCGTTGCCAGAATTTTGCGCGGAGAACGGTGGTTTTGAGTGCGCTCAAAGTAGATACTCAATCACAGTGGATACGAGGGTTTCGAACCTATCTTAGCGGCAACGGCGGCAATCCTATAACCAACGCTGTTTTAATGTTATCGTTCATGCAGGCAGTTGGCGGTAACCATTGCCTGCAATGGACAACCGGTAATTTTTGCCATTGGGCGGCCAATTTCGAACACTATTTTATGGAGCCCGCTCGCAATTATGATTGACTCAATTTTGCTTACCACTGTCAGAATCAACACCTATTTTCAGCAACAGTTTCTGACTACCGCCACGAGCTTTTTCTTTTCTCGAGACAATCGCCTCTTTCTGGTGACCAGCGGCCACGTAATGCAGGACATCGCCACTGGCCATGAGCCTGACCGAATTACCGTTGAACTGCACACCAACAGGGAAAACCTCGCCGCCTCAACCCTTTTTTCCATCCCTCTGTACAGAAATGGCCAACCGCTGTGGCGACAGGGACAGGACAATGCGGGGCAAATCGATATCGCCGTCATTGAAGTCAACCAGGGCGCATTGCCTAAGGGGGTTAACTACGCAACATTCACCCCGGCCAACCTAATCAATCCGTCTGAGTATGTCGAAATCGGCAGCTCTCTGCTGGTTGTGGGCTTTCCCCTCGGCTTTCACGACAGGCTTCACCACCTCCCCGTTGTTCGCCATGCCATCATTGCTTCATCCTATGGCTTGCGCTTTCAAGGGGAAGGTTACTTTCTTACCGATGCCCGCACCCACAGGGGCACAAGCGGATCACCGGTAGTCTTAAAGCACCACGGCCATATTGAAGGTAATACGACGGTTCCGTGGATTTTATTGGGAATACACTCGTCGCGACTGGATGTTGGCACCAGAGACTTGAGCCTCGACGAAGCTCTGGGACTGAACTGCGTCTGGTACGCAGATATTTTAATGACCCTGACCAGCGATTGAGCGGAGAACTATAACCACCCCGGCAATAACTTATTGCCGGGGTGGTTTTCGGCTGCAGTCATTTCAGAAACTTAGTGCCTAATAGTAGATGCTTAACTTCCTAAACCCCTAATTTATTACAGGCAATTGCGCCGACTCACCGACCAGGCCCGATCCCTGAGGCTTTTTTGACGCTCTTCTGCCGTCACTACAGGAGTAGAAGGCGGTAACGATTTTCTGACATCGGCGAGTTTGACACGGCGTAAACCGGGAACTGGAATGGTATCGGCACGATAATAGCGCACCGACACAAGACCTCTTATATTACCCGAGGCATCCAGCCAGTTGGGAACACCCGGATCCTGGTGAGAAATGACGGCTCGAAAAACACCATCATCATCCAAAACCGCCTGGTGACCATTTATGGATGTTTGGCGCAGATGCCATTCGCGAGCCTCCCAAAAATGGCTGACCAACTGGCAGTTCCAATAGTAAGCGTTTGGTGGCGTCACTTCGAGAATAATGGCTTCATCTTCAGCACATTCATAGGTTCCCTTGCCGTAACGCAGATCCTTCCAGCCGAAGGTAATGTTATCAAATACCAAAGCATTCTCTGGCGCCCGGTAATGGGTTTCAGCTTCCCGCCTGAAGGTTCCGGGAAGAGTTCTCAGCCAATCGATTAGTAACTGGGCATTTTCTTCCAACAGCTGTGGTGTCAATGGTGGCGGCGGATAAGTAACGCCATCACGGTGTATCTGGAGGTTGGCGGATTTTTCATTAATCCAATCGTAAAAATACTGGCGCACGATAATATTACTCGGCCCATCTGGCAGGCGAATCCAATTGCCCGGCTGCTTTTCACGACTGAGGACAATTTCAACCTCGTTATTGGGGCCAGTTGCAAATTTTTCCCGGCGATCAATCAGTTTCCAATCCGCAACATGGGCAAACTGACCCGTGCGTGTTTCTATATCAAACAGGTGAGCTGTGCCCCTATCGCCGGTGATTCGATAAACGCCATCCCCGTCGAGCCGAGCCCATTGATAAAGGGTATCCGCAGAAGGCAGTCCCCATTGTATTTTAGTATTGAGAAAATGATACAACTGAGGGTAGTCTGGCCTCATCGCTTCAAAAGTCATTTGAAACGCAGTGACCATCAGCCTGGTGAGATAGCGAACCCCTTCTGCACGGGTTAATTCATCCTTAATTAACGGGTCTTGCCAAATATAATCTTCCAAATCCGAGATAGCACTGACAATTTCACGCCAAATTTTCGGATCGTTAAAACCAAAACCGGTTATATCAACCATATTCCCGCCTTTGGAAGCGGCATTTACTGCAGCGGCTCCCAAAAACGATGATGGCAGAACACCCGCCATCAACATGGATGCGGCCACCGCTTTGAATAATTTCCTTCGCGCCGGTTGCTCGGCATTATCCGCCGGACTGAGATAATTTGAATTCATAGTTATGCTCCTTTTACAACGGTATATCTATTTATGAGTGGGTTTGAGCGCTACAGACAAACAACGCAATTTGGCAAAAACTCAGGCAATCACAACTGCCGAAGATTAAAACCTGTAGCTGACGTCAACACCGTAAGTTCGAGGCGCACCGTAAGAGCCTCTCAAACCCACGCCCGCAGCTACTACATCCTGAAAGTATTCTTTATCGGTGAGATTGTTTCCCCAGACAGAAATCGTCCAACTCTCTGATGGCGGCACATAGCTGAGGCGCGCATTAAGAATGCCATAGCCATCATTCTGCAGTGCTTCCGTTGTTGGGTGGAGACTGAAATCAAAGTCATAACTGCCTTTATAAGAGTAAGAAATAACCAATGGCATGGTTCCTTCTCCAACCACAAAATCGTAATTAGCGGACAAAAAAGCGGCAACCTTCGGTGCTCTCAGCAAAGTTTCGCCATCGGCATCAAAGCCGATATCACTCATACCTGCTGGCCCTGTGCCGAGAACCGCATTGTAAAATTTGGCATTGGCAATATAGTCTTTGTACTGGGAATCTTGCAGACTGAATCCGCCAGTTATAGACATGCGGTCTGTCGCTATCCAGGTAAAGTCGACATCCACGCCATAAATTTCCGCATCGGAAGCATTTTCTGTGGTCACAATTGCTGTTCCCTCAGCCGCCGCTCTGGTTACCTGGAGGTCTGCATAATCATAATAGTAGGTAGCCATCGTCAGTCGAAGAGTATTGTCGAAAAAGTCTCCTTTTAGACCCACCTCGTACATGTCAAGAATTTCTGGATCTAAAGGCTGAGTGCCCGCCACCGGATAATTAAAGCCACCACTTTTAAAGCCTCTCGCGTAAGTCAGGTAAACCATGCCCTGATCGAAGAGGCGCTCAATCGTCAATTTGGGTGTAAACTCACTCCAGCTTTTGTCATCTTCATAGGGAAAAGCCGATACGGTAAGAGCGACATAAGGAGACGCCAGCGCTACAACCTCTTTTTCCTCGTAGCTGTAGCGACCACCGAGGGTCACAGCCCAGTCCTCGTTCAAAGACCATTTCAACTGACCGAAGCCAGCCCAGGCGGTAGTTTCAACACTTTGAAACCCCTGTGAAATTTCTCTGGTACCTATATCAACAGTGCTGTCAAAGTCTGTTTTATCATTAAAAAAATAGATGCCTGCAAGCCAGTTGAGCGCGCCGTCTTCAGTAGACGCCAACTGAAATTCCTGGGAATAGGTTTCGGTTTGCTCGTAAATGGTCGCATCCACCGCCACTGTACTGGTGCCATCGGCTTCAATCGCAAGAATGTTGTCATCCATTTCAGCGTAAGTAGTAATCGATGTAAAATCGACGTGATCAAAAGAATGACTAAAATTGATTTCACCGGCCACCTCTTCCACTTGAATAGTTCCATCCAGAGCAGTGGCCACCTCATTAATGTTTTGTCCGCTGATTCCTCCCAGGAAGATGCCTGTATTCAACTCCAAAGGACCAAGGGCAATATTATCGTTGCCTTCATTATCGTCCCGACTCCAATAGCTTAGAGAGCCCCCCAAGGTTGAGCGCTCGGATATATCCCAACGGAATTTTCCGCGCAAACCCTCTGTATCGAGATCATCCATTTCAGAGACACCAGCAGGGAAAATATTATCGGCATAACCATCACGTTTTTTCGTCATACCACTGACAAGAATGCCGAAATTATCTGTTAGTGGCACATTGACAGAGCCGGACACCGCGCGATAGTCGTAATTACCTGCGCTTACTTTTACTGAACCCTCCAATTCATCGCTGACGTTCTTGGTAATCATACGAATTGCACCCGCCGATGAATTGCGACCGAAGAGGACGCCCTGGGGGCCTTTAAGCACTTCAACACGGGCAATATCCGCCAGATCCAGCATAATAGCGGATTGCCGAGAAATGTAACGCCCGTCGATATAGGTAGCCACACTGGGATCCAGGCCGTTTTGCAGCAGCCTGCTACCCACACCTCGTATATAAGGTTGCGCATAGGGCCCGGTTGTTGGGTAGACGATGGCAGGCGTAGACATCGCCAACCCCTGGGCGCCACTGATACCAAAATTTTCCAGTTCCCTGTCTGTGAAGGCAGATAGCGCAATAGGGACATCCATCAAGCTTTCCGCGCGTTTTTGTGCAGTAACCGTAATTTCCTCAAGAATCCTCTGTGGCGAATCCTGAGCCGCAGCGGACATACTGCCAGTGACCGATGTGGCGCCAAGCACTCCTAATAACCATTTTTGAATCTTTTTCATCGCAGACTCTCCATCTCTTCGAATAATTATTTCGCCGGATACAGCCAACTCTCCTGTAAAGCCTGTTCCATCAAGTATTATGGAAATAGCCTCGCTTGCGCTGTAGTCGCCGTCGAGCCGGTTTGAAACCACCTTGCTCAGCGGCTCATAGGGAAACAAAACAATCAATCCCGTTTGTACAGCAAAAAGCGTTAAAGCTTTATCCGCCTTCTGTTCAGGTATAGAAAATCTTTGAGTTTCTTCGCCATTTACAGCAGCTGGCAGCGCAGACATAAACGCAATTGCAACCACCAAAGCACGCCTTTTGGATTTTAAGATACTCAACAAACCTGATATTGAACGGACAATCACGTCACGCTCACGGGATATAGACATACGATGAAATAAAAACCCTCACTTTTATTTTTAGAAAACAGGAAAACAACGTATTCATTTGTCTTTATGTTGTACAAAAATACAGGCAACGACCAGAATGGCCTGTTGCCAAGCAACAAACCAACATCCATTGTCAAGTGGCGGCACAGGAAACAAAAATGGTGAAAAGCAAGCGAATACTTCAGCACCAATTCAACAGCAAGACAATATTAACCATGGAATAGCTCTATGGTTTTATCCTTCCTGGCATTGTTAGATATATTGAAATTATTCTTCAAAGCACCAAGAAAACTATCAATATCACCTGTTTTATAAAAGCCTCCTATACGGATATCTTTTATCGACGCATCTTTTGTATAAAGTTTGGCGGTGGTGTAGCGATTAACTTCCTCGAGAACCTCTTCAAGCCTTTCGCCTTCAAAAATAATGATGCCTCTTTGCCATGCGAGATGATTCATCAAGTTTTCAGCATCGATATTTTCGACTGCTTTGGTTTCACCACTTAAAACCGCGCGCTTTCCAGAGGATAGTGAAATGGGCAATGCGACAGATTTTTCTGTATCGTTATTGATAGATTTTTCAGAATCATCCTCGCTGATATGATCAGTTAATGAGACTATGCCCTCAGAAACTGTCACTTCTACGCCACCTGAGGGTTTCAAGTAAATGTTAAAGGCAGTGCCTACTGCCCGGATCTTTTTCCCGGCAACAGCGACATTAAAAGGTCTGTCCTTATCCTTGGCGACATTAAAATAAGCTTCCCCTTTCACCAGTTCGAGGTTTCTGGCTGCATTGGAATAGTCTACTCTCACTTTTGAGTCCGTATTTAAAGTGATAATCGAGCCATCGGGCAAAGAGAATGTTTTACGCTCACCAACATTTGTTGTGTAGCTGTTATCAATATCAAGATGGCTTACATCTTTGTTGATTTTTTTTCCATAAAAATCAAAATCATACAAAGAAACCACCGTTACAGAGACGACAACAACCAGTATTGCCGCAGCCGCCAGGGCTGGTGCCAAAACCGATTTTTGATCAGGGTCTGGTTTCCACTCTTCAACTGGATAGAGTTTCGACAACTCTTTCAATGAGTCCATTTCATCCCAGACAACCGCAATCCGCCATAGGGTTTTTCGATGGCGTTCGCTTTCAGAAAGCCAATTATGGAAAGCAGCGGTCTCCTCCCCGTTCAATCCGCGGGACAGCCTCGTCAACCAAAGGCTGGCTTCCTCATTGATCTTTCTTTGATTTGGGAAAAAAATTAACTTGCTCATAAAATGACCCGACTTAATCCCTTAAACCTTTTTTCCCCTTTAAATTGTTCTTACTCGACAAAGTCACTCTGGCAGTTTTTTGTTTTTCCACAAACTCATAGCAGCGAGCCATTCCCTTGCTGATGTGTCTCTCTACGGTTTTTTCGCTGATATTGAGTTGTCGGCCTATTTCAGCATGAGAGAATCCGTATATTTTTTTCAGCATAAATACCCTCCTACATTTGGTGGGAAGAGTGCTGACCGCCTGACAAAAAATGGCAAATTTTTCATCTGCCTCAATAACACTTTCGAGACTGCTATCGCAGCTATAGACATCCAACTCACCCATATCCCCCACTAGCAGTGTATTCTTTTTTTCATATCGACCCAAATAGTTAATAGCAAGATTTTTTGCCGCCGTGTACATAAAGGATTTTGGATAACTGATGTGTTCATTGAGCTGGGCTTGATGGGTACGCAGAAAGGTTTCCTGAACGATATCCTCTATGTCAGGATCAAGCATCCTGAATTTTCGTTTCAAAAAACGTGTTAATTTTTTACCCATGTCCAGGTAATTTATTGTTATGTCTTTCATACGCCAAACTCGACTACTGATTGCTTTGTCACTACTCTAATACCAAAGTTGTAAAAATGCCAGCGCACTATGGGAGGCGAAAATGGACAACTAAAAAAAGAGGCTGCCGAAGCAGCCTCTACAAACAAAACTTATTCAAAGTTGGCACAGTTTTCTAGGCGTCTGTTGTAATACTTTTGGCGCTCGTCTCCTCCTGTTTCTTTGGAAACAGTTTTTCCGACAACTGAGAAACCACCACAAAAAACAGCGGAATAAAAAAGATTGCCAAAACGGTGGCTGTTATCATGCCGCCGACCACGCCGGTGGCGATAGAGTGCTGGCTACCCTGCCCCGCGCCAGTGGCAAGCGCCATCGGCAGCACGCCGAAGGTAAAGGCCAGCGATGTCATAAGAATGGGCCGCAAGCGCAAACGTGCGGCTTTGATGGCAGCAGAAACGAGGGGTAGACCCTCGGTTTCGTGAAGTGAGCGAGCAAACTCAACAATAAGGATGGCATTTCTTGCCGCCAAGCCCACCGTTGTCAAAAGGCCAACCTGAAAGAAAATATCGTTGCTTAATCCTCTCAACAAGGTGGCGGATACTGTGCCAATCAATCCCAGGGGAACTACCAACATCACCGCCAGCGGAATTGACCAGCTTTCGTACAGCGCTGCAAGGCAGAGAAACACCACAAGAATGGACAGAGCGTAAAGTATGTAAACCTGGGAACCGGTTTCGATCTCGTCCAGAGACAGGCCTGTGTAGCTCATACCTATACCCAAAGGGAGGTTGTTAGCGTGCTCCTCCAGAGCCGTCATCGCCTCTCCTGTACTGTAACCGGGGGCTGGCGCACCAAGTATTTCCATGGCTGGAATACCGTTGTAACGCACCAGTTTGGCAGGGCCAAAGCCCCATTGGCCGTGACTAAAGGCGCTAAAGGGCACCATGTCGCCATCGCTGTTGCGCACATACCATTTGGCGAAGTCTTCGGGAGCCATTCTGGAGTCTACATCTCCCTGTATATAGACACGCTTGACTCGACCACGGTCGATAAAGTCGTTGACGTACATGGAGCCCCAGGCCGCTTGAATGGTTTCATTGATGTCATTTAAATCAAGCTTAAAGGCGCTGGCTTTTTCCTCATCGACAATAATTTCATATTTGGGTGCGTCATCCATTCCCGAATGGAGAACCTGAGTCAGGCGCTGGTCACTGCGAGCTGCCGCCAGAAATTCATCTTTGGCCTGAGTTAGGATTTGATGGCCGAGGCCGGCGCGATCCTGAAGGAAAAGATCAAAGCCCAAGGCGTTACCCAGTTCAAAAATAGCCGGTGGCACCACAGGAACAATAAAGGCGTCTTTAATGTTGCCGAAAGCAGCGAAGGAACGCTGCGCCAAACTGAAAATATCGGTGACTTCACCTTCCCGCTCGTCCCAGGGCTTGAGGTGAACAAAGGCGATCCCCATGTTCTGACCCTGGCCGGTAAAACTGAAACCTGTAACAGTAAATACGGATTTAATCAGTCCGGGCTCTTCTTCGCGGAGATGACGTTCAATTTCGTCCATGACTTCATCCGTGCGCTGGGCAGTCGCATTGCTCGGCAGCTGGGCGAGAACAAACATAATGCCCTGATCTTCATCGGCGAGAAACGCTTTGGGAAGTTTGGCAAAGAGAAACCCGAGACAACCCACAATAACAATAAAGATCAACAGGTATCTGGCGCGGCGCTTGAGCACAGATGTCACTGCGCGCTCGTACCCCTGGGTTCCCTTTAAAAAGGTGCGATTAAACCAACCAAAAAAACCGCGTTTGTGGGAGTGGTCGACATCTTTGGCTCTCAGCAGAGTGACGCAAAGCGCTGGCGTAAATATCAGGGCAACCAGCACAGACAGCACCATGGCGGTGACAATGGTGATCGAAAACTGTTGATAGATAACTCCCGCAGAGCCACCGAAAAAAGCCATAGGCACAAAGACAGCAGTCAGCACCATACCGATGCCAACCAGCGCCCCCTGAATTTGTTTCATGGATTTGCGCGTGGCTTCTTTGACATTGAGATTTTCCTCCGTCATCACCCGTTCGACGTTTTCCACCACCACGATGGCGTCATCGACAAGCAAACCAATGGCAAGCACCATGGCGTACATGGTTAGCACATTGATATTGAAGCCAAAGGTGAGTAGCACGGCAAAAGTGCCCAACAGTACAACGGGCACCGCCAGGGTTGGAATCAGAGTGGCGCGAAAGTTCTGCAAGAACAGATACATTACCAAAAAAACCAGGACAATCGCTTCAATCAGGGTTTTCACCACAGAGGATATGGACTCTGCCACCACTGGCGCAGTTTCGAGGGGATATACCGCCTTTACCCCTTGCGGAAAATAGACCGACAGCTCATCAATAAGCGCTTTTACCCGCTCGGTGGTTTCGAGAACGTTACCGCCACTGACAAGGCGCAGCGCCATCGCTGATGCGGGAACGCCGTTATATTTTCCGGATATGGAAAAGTTTTCACTGCCGAGATTCACTTCGGCAACATCCTTCATGCGCACCTGGGAACCATCGGGATTGACCTTGAGAAGAATATCTTCAAATTCCTCAACGGTTTTCAGTCGTGTTTTTGCCGTAATTGTGGCATTCAGTTGTACACCTTCTGTTGAGGGCAGCCCCGCCAGCTGGCCGGCAGAAACCTGAACATTTTGTGAGCGCACGGCATTGGCCACATCGCCTGGGGTCAGCTGATAACTGTACAGCTTAGTGGGGTCGAGCCAAATCCGCATAGCGTACTGGGAGCCGAAAAGCAAAAAGTCTCCCACGCCCTGAACCCGTGAAACCGGGTCGCGCAGATTCGAGGCGATATAGTTGCCAAGATCGAAATTATCCATCTGGCCACTTTCATCGATAAGGCCAATCACCAGCATAAAGTTGCTTTGGTATTTAGCCACTCTGATGCCTTCCCTGCGCACTTCTTCCGGCAACAGGGGTGTGGCCACCTGCAATTTATTTTGCACCTGTACCTGGGCGATATCCGGGTCAACACCCTGATCAAACGTGATAATAATGGACATGCTGCCATTGGCCTCACTGGTGGAGGTCATATAGCGCAGGCCATCCAGGCCATTGAGCTGCTGTTCAATAACCTGGACGACAGAGTCTTGAACGGTTTGCGCAGAGGCGCCAGGATAGGTGACATTGACAGAAATAGCCGGCGCTGCAATGTTCGGATAATGGGTGACCGGCAACTTAAACACCGACAACAAGCCGGCAAGCATAATGACAATGGCAATAACCCAGGCAAAAATGGGGCGGTCAATAAAAAAACTGGACATAAATCAGCGCCTCAATTCACGCCGGCATCATTTTCGGCTTCAGGTTTTTTGTCAGCACTTGCGGTCGTGGTTGCAAACTCCATGAGGGTATCAATATTGGTCGCCGGTGTTGGGGTTACTTTCATTCCCGGTCGCACTCGCAATAGACCTTCAGTAATCACTTGATCTCCCGAGTTAATCCCAGCCGTAACCAACCACTGATTACCAGCGGTGCGCTCCGTGGTCACCATACGCTGCTCTACTATATTTTTGTCGTTGACCACCCAGACAAGGGGCTCACCTTTCGGATCGCGCTGGACGCCTTGCTGGGGAACCAGGAGGGCGTTTTCCTTCTGCCCGGAAACCAGCCGAGTGCGCACAAACATGCCGGGCAACAACTTCGCATCGGGATTGGGAAATACCGCCCTCATGGTCACAGAACCTGTACCCTCATCGACACTGACCTCAGCAAAACTGAGTACACCGGCATGCTCATAGCGGCGGCCATCCTCAAGCAATAGTGAAGCGGTGGCTTCATCCTTTCCCGCCTGGGTTATCAAACCGGCCTTAAGGTCTTCGTGAAGGCGAAGCAATTCTGCCACTGGCTGATTAATATCCACATAAATAGGGTCGAGCTGTTGCACCGTTGCCAGAGCTTCAACCTGACCATTGGTTACCAAAGCCCCTTCCGTCACTGCAGAGCGACCAATGCGCCCAGTGAGGGGAGAGAGAACTTTTGTGTAGGCGAGATCGATGCGCGCCAGCTCTGCCTCGGCTTTTGCCAACTCCAGAGCGGCCACTGCGTCATCAAACTGCTGACGACTGACGGCACTGGTTTTTTTGAGCTCCCGGTAACGATCCGCCAATTGTTGAGCGTTTTTCAATGTCGCCTGGGCGCGCAGATGCGCCGCCTGATACTTGGCATCATCTATTTGATAAAGCTGTTGCCCCTGTTCCACCGTAGAACCTTCGATAAAGAGACGTTTCTCAACAATGCCATTCACCTGGGGTCTTACTTCGGCGCGTTTGTAGGCCACAGTGCGACCGGGAAGATCCGTGGTCAGGGTTAATTCACGAGCTTCAACCGTATAGACACCCACTTCAGGGGGAGGCGCCTCAGCTGTGGGAGCATCCTGCTTGGAGCAGGCCGTTACAGACAGAGCTGCCACGACAACACCCAAAGTTACCAGCGAACGATTGAGTTTCACAGGGAAACCTCCTGAAGAAATGCCAAATGGTGAAGAGGGTATAGATTGATCAGAACTTTTTCGATACAGTGTACTGCAGTACGGGTCAATAATAATCTACTGAGGTTTTAATGCAACCGCCATTTGATATTTTTTGGCCTGTGACCCAATTTTAATGGCATAGCAAAAAGCCATTATAACCAGGGAGGGCAATGATTGAGGCAACCTGCTCCTGTTGACACCAGGGGACCCCTTTCCGGAGAAAATCATGGCTAAAGACGAAAAAAATTGCGACAACGAAGCACATAAACAGGGCATTCAGGTAATCGCGCGGGCGGCGGCCATTACCCGCGCCCTGAGCAGATCACCCCAGGGAATGAGCCTCGCCGCTATTGCCCAGGAAGTCAATTTGCCCCGTTCCACGGTTCAACGGATTGTTAACGCCCTCCAGGATGAATACATTGTCGAACCCATCGGCCCTGGAGGCGGTTTTCGCCTGGGTCCCGCCATTGGCCGCCTCCTTTATCAGACACAAACCGATATCATCTCTGTGGTTCACCCCCATCTTCTGAACCTCTGTGAGCAATTCCAGGAATCCAGCTATTTAACCTGCCAGGCTGGCAAGGAAACCAATATTATTGATCGTGTCATTGCCGAACAGGCGGTGAGAATCGTTTTTCCTGTGGGCTGCAGTACACCGCTGTACTCAACAGCCCCTGGCAAGGCGTTGCTGGCTAATATGGAGCTGGAGGAGGTCATGCAGCTTCTGCCCTCCCCCCTGCCCCGTGAAACCGTCAACACATTGACGCTGGACGAGCTATTGCAGGATCTGGAAAAAATTCGTCGCACTGGAATTGCTGCCGACTACGAAGAACAAACGTTGGGGGTTTGCGCTTTTGCCGTCGCCATCAATACCTATATGGGGATTTTTGCTGTAGGTATTGTTTTGCCCGTATCAAGACTGATCGACAGAACTCAAGCTATTTGCGACGCTCTGTTGGGCTGCAAAAACAATATTGAAGTGCGCATCGGTGCCGAAAACGCGTGCAAACATCCGCCTAAACATTAAAAACATTCCACCCCTTGATTCAAACCATGACAACCCCCACATTGATGAGCCATAGTGACAAAACAAACTTGGGGAAAAAACCGTGCCTAAAGATATCAAACTAACAGATGTGATGACGCCATCACCAAAAACCATTGCCATCGACGCTCACCTATCAGAAGCAAAAAAGTTGTTGGAAGAGATGAATGTCAACCAATTGCCGGTGATGAATGCTGGCGTGGTGGAGTCCATCATTACCGACAAAGACATCAAACGCTTTACCCTGCCCGCCCACAAAATCGGCGCCGACGAAGATTTGCTGGTCAGTGATATCGCCACAACCAGAGCCTTTGTCGCCGACGCCCAGGATTCCCTCGAAAAAGTGCTGCGGCAAATGATTAAACAACAGACGTCTGCGGTGATTGTTTTGGATCAGGGTGAGCTTGCGGGTATTTTTACCGAAACCGACGCCTGCCGCGTGTTGGCGGATTTACTCGCGTCATGACTTCAAACCAAATTGTTGGTTCAACATGGTTTGGTGATGGGTTAATACCATCGCCTGTGCAACTGTGCTAGATTCGCTCGTTTTTAAACCGAGCAGCCACTAGCTGTGAATTTGCTACTTTTCCCAGCGCAGAATCTGGATGCCGACAAGCGCTTGCGGGTGTTCGGCGGTCAGCATGATCACCTTCAGCATATCGTCAAGATCGCTGTCGGCGACAGCATCCGCGTCGGGGAAATTAACGGCAGAATGGGTACGGCAACGGTGATTTCCTGTTGTTCCGACCACACATTGCTCAACGTTGAACTCAATACAGAGCCACCCCCGCCACTGGATCTTAAATTGGTCTTGGCACTGCCAAGACCAAAAATGATGCGCAGAGTGCTTCAGACCGTTGCCAGCCTTGGCGTCAAGGAAATTCACCTGATCAACAGTTTTCGAGTGGAAAAAAGTTTCTGGCAAACCCCCTGGCTGGCACCGGAAGCCGTCAGAGAGCAACTGCTGCTGGGGCTGGAACAGTGCTGCGACACCCTAATGCCCAGGGTATATTTACATAAACGCTTCAAACCCTTTGTTGAGGATGAACTGCCTGACATCATAAAAGACACTCGCGCTCTGGTGGCGCACCCCTATACGGAAACCCCCTGCCCCTGGAATCTTCGCGAACCGGTCACTCTTGCCATTGGCCCTGAAGGCGGTTTTATTCCCTACGAAGTCGAAAAGCTTGTCGCCTGCGGGTTTACTCCTGTAACCCTGGGACAAAGGATCCTGCGAGTGGAAACCGCTATTCCGGTGCTTGTAGCCAGACTTTTCGGCTGATTCCTTTGTCGTATTTTTCAAAGCAGCAGACATAAAAAAACCCGCCGTCGCGGGTTTTTTTATTATTCAGAAAAGCCCTGATTAATGTCATTCCCGCGCAGGCGGGAATCTATCATTGCCCGATTTTTCTGGGCTCTCGCCTGCGCGGGAGTGACAGAAACAGAATTAATCAGAGTCTCCTTAGCGAAAAGCAATCAGGGCAGCAAATGGCTTACCGCATCGCGCTCTTCGGCCAGTTCCTGCTCAGTAGCCTTCATGCGCGCCACGGAAAACTCATTGCAGGCAAGTCCCTGAACAATTTGCCAGTCGCCGTTTTTACAAACGCAGGGAAATGAGTAGATCAACCCCTGTTGAATACCGTAGCTGCCATCAGAGTAAACACCCATGCTCACCCAGTCGCCCTCGGCGGTGCCCAGCGCCCAGCTGCGCACATGGGAAATTGCGGCATTGGCGGCGGACGCAGCGCTGGACGCGCCACGGGCTTTGATGATAGCAGCGCCGCGCTGTTGAACGTCGGGAATAAAGGTGTTGGCATACCAATCCTGATCAACCAGATCAATGGCGGTTTTGCCATTGACTTTGGCGTGATGAATATCTGGATACTGGGTGGACGAGTGGTTGCCCCAGATAGTCATATTGGTGACGTCATTGATGGTAGTGCGGGTTTTTTGCGCCAACTGGGTCATTGCCCTGTTGTGATCGAGACGCATCATGGCGGTAAATTGACGGGGATCGAGGTCGGGAGCATTGCGCTGGGCAATCAGGGCATTGGTGTTGGCGGGATTGCCGACCACCAGAACTTTAATATTGCGGCTGGCATTGTCGTTGATCGCCTTGCCCTGAACGGAAAAAATGGCCGCATTGGCTTCAAGCAGATCCTTGCGCTCCATACCGGGGCCGCGGGGACGGGCACCTACCAGCAGGGCGTAATCTGCATCTTTAAAAGCCACATTGGGGTCATCGGTTTGCACCATGCCAGCCAGCAGCGGGAATGCGCAGTCGTCCAGCTCCATGGCCACACCTTTGAGAGCCTCCAGCGCGGGGGTAATTTCCAGCATCTGCAGAATAACGGGCTGGTCGGCGCCGAGCATCTCGCCTGCGGCGATTCTAAAAAGAAGGGAATAACTGATTTGTCCGGCCGCGCCAGTCACGGCAACACGTACAGGTGCTTTCACAGGCTCTCTCCACATCGAGGGGTTAAGGGAATTGAGGAGCCAGCATTATACGGATACGGGAAAATATTTCACCCTCGCAAGATCAATTAGCCGTAACAAGGTTATAACGAATTTGTAAGGCGCTGTAGATGTCATCCTTGAAGCTGTGACTGCTCGCATCCAACTCGGCGACAACTTCCACCAGATGCTCGTTGTCTTCCTTGCCGCGCCAGTTTTTTATGTAACTGCCCTCCTGGTAGCCATTGTCCTGGCGGAAAAAATTGAGCACGTTTTTACCCACGTAGCGGACATAGAGCTCATGCAAGTCCATCTCCACCGAAGCCATAAGGCGGGCAAAAAGATTGACATTAAAGGCTTTTGTTTCCAAGGTGTTGAGGGTGAATTCTTCCAGCAATTCTCGAAAATCTTCCCGCCCCCCCGCAACTTCCAACTCCAGGGTGACGACCTCCACCAACTGCCGCTCGTCAATGTCGGACAGGAGTAGAATACTGAGGCCAAAGTGCCAGATATCCACCAGCTCGAGCTTGACCTGATCCACATCCGGCTGCTGTTTTTTCCACCATTTCCAGCCGTAGTGATCCATCAGCTCGGCGCATTCGGTCCAGATAGCTCTGTACCAGGCAAAGCCCTGCTCGCGCCAGTTTTCATTCACTCGAGCATTCATGGCATCCTGCATTTGCAGCATGGTGGTGAGCATGGTGTTTGTTGATGAGTTCACGATTTTCCCCTGGAATTGACTTATTGTTGTTATCAGGCACGCACAAACTGGTTGTGATATTTTTCCTGGCCGATGGTGGTTTCGGGGCCGTGGCCGGTGACCACCTCGGCGCCTTCATCCAGCGTGTAAATACGCTCGCGAATAGACTTCACAATCTGCTCAAAATTGCCGCCGGGGAAATCGGTGCGACCGATACTGCCGAGAAACAAAGTATCTCCAGCAATCAATAGGTTAGCGTCCTCAAACCAGAAACTGGTTGAGCCTGGAGTATGACCTGGTGTGTGCAGGGTGACACCACCGCAGCAGCCCAGATCCTGATCGTCCTTGAGGTATTTGTCGGGAGGCGGCAGTTTTACCGGTGGCAGACCAAAGCGACGGCAGTGGGCTTCCACCTCATCCCAGAGGAACATATCATCCTCGTGAAGATGAATAGGCGCACCCGTGGCTTTTTGGATTTCTCCAGCGGCGAGGATATGATCCAGATGGGCATGGGTGTGAATAATGGCGACCACACTGAGGTTCATGGCTTTAAGGGTATTGAGAATGACATCTGCGTCACCACCGGGATCGACGACAATGGCTTTCCCCGTGAGGGTGTCGCCAATAATAGTGCAATTGCACTGCAAGGGGCCAACGGGAAAGGATTTGCGAACAATGGAGTTTCGCTCAGCGACAGTCATAACGACACCTGCTAAAAATAAGAAAGTGGCGAAATTGTAACATAAGGCTAACCGCCGACAGCGTCACCGAAATCGCAATCGTCCAACGGCGGCTTGCCCACAAACAGGCTCAGTGGCTTTGTTTGCGCCCCAGCGGAAAAGGCTGATGCCCAAAGGTTTGCGGCTCTATGCCGGGTTTGAGTTTCCAGTCCTTGCCAAAATCCTCGGTGGCATGGACATATTTCTGGGGTCTGCTGTCGAGATTGCGCAGATTTTCAGCAAATTCCTCCAGATATTGCTGGCGCATACCATCTTCACTGTAACGGGTTGACCAGGCAACATAGGGTTCGAGAACGCTAAAGCCCACATAGGCAAGAGTGCCGTATTGGAGGTGCCAGAGTACCGCATCCAGGTGCCCCATAACACCGCCCTCATCCACCATGCCCGGAAAACAACCCGTGGTGGTAGATACCATCGCCCTTCTGCCCTTGAGGCCGCCGTGGTTAAAACGACCCAACTGGCCATACATGAGGCCGTTGACAAAGACGCGATCAAACCAGCCTTTCATGATGGCGGGAACCGAATACCACCAGAGGGGGAACTGCAATATCAGCAGGTCGCACCAGAGTACTTTGTCAATTTCCGCAGCGATGTCGTCGCTAAAAGTTTTATGTTCCACCGCATACTTCTGCTCCCGGTCGTACTGCATGTGGCCGGGAAAGCGGCGCTCCTTGAAATCATTGGCGGAAGCCACCGGATTAAAGCCCATTTGGTAGAGATCCGACACTCGAACTTCATGGCCCTGATCGGTCAATGTGGCCTGAGCTTTAGCCAGCATGGCCGCATTGAAGGAAGCGGGTTGCGAATGGGCATAAACGATCAAAACTTTCATCAATGGTTAACTCCGCAAAAAGCCACAGCCTAATTCATTTGCAGAAAAGGATGCAAACTTTTCATACGCAGTATTACAAAATACTTCGCCCCCATCCCACTGAATCACAAAACCAAGGAAACTCGGTTAATTCTGTTAGGTTACTCCCGCGCAGGCGGGAGTCGAGAACAATCAAGGGATTATAGATTCCTGCCTGCGCAGGAATGACATTAATCAGAACTCCCTAAATCGACATATCTGTGAAATTGTTAAATTGCCACCATTTCAAAATCGATCTTCGCCGAGCCACACTGGGGGCAAATCCAGTCTTCAGAGACATCCTCCCAGCGGGTGCCGGGAGCAATGCCCTCATCCGGCCAGCCTTCGGCCTCACTGTAAATAAGGCCGCAGTTCAAACAAATATAGGACTTAAACTCATCAGTCATAGTCAACTTCCTTCAATCTGATTTCGGCAATCAATCCCTGGTGATTGTCACCATCTGGCGATGGTAGCCGCTGACAAAACAGGAGGGAATGCGCTCCGGCGGGCTGATTTTTTTCACTTCCATATTGCGCTTTAGCATTTCCTCGATGAGGGTCGTTAATTGCAGCTCCGCAAGCCGGGAACCCAGACAGCGGTGTATGCCATAACCAAAGGCCAGGTGGCGGCGGGAATTGGCGCGGTTGACGTCAAATTTGTCGGCATCAGCAAACACTTCCTCTTCGCGATTGGCGGATCTGTACCAGAGAATTACCTTGTCGCCCTTGCGCATTTTATGCCCGCGAAATTCCGTATCTTCAACAACCGTGCGGCGCATATGGGCTATGGGGGTTTGCAGGCGAATGGCTTCGGTAACTGCGGTAGGAATCAGGGCATGATTGGCTTTAACCTTATCCCATTCTTCTGGATAGGCGTTGATTTGCTGGATCAGTCCCGTCATCGAGTTGCGGGTGGTATCGTTGCCGCCTACCACCAACAGGGCAATATTGCCGAGGAAACTCTGCTCATCGAGATTGGACATGTGTTCGGAATGCGCCATCATCGACAGCAAATCCCCTCTGGGTGGCATGGCTCTGCGCTCGTCAAAGAGCTTCTTGAAATAGGCCGCCATTTCAAAGAGGATTTTTTCGCGCTCGGCATTGAGAACAGGATCGGTGCCTATGTCGATATTCGCCGCCCAATCAGACCAATAGGGCAACAGCTGACGCTCGTCCCAGGGAAAATCAAACAATGTCGCCAGCATTCTCGTTGTCAGTTCCTTTGATACCCGTTCCACCCAGTCAAAAGGTTCGCCGACAGGAAGGCCGTCCAACAGACTGCTGGTGCGCTCGCGGATCAGCTCTGCGTGTTTTCTCAATTCTGTGGGCTGCACAGCTGGGGCAACAGTCTGACGCTGCTGGGCGTGCTCAGGATCGTCCATGGCGATAAACATGCGCAACTGCACATCCAGATCCTGCATATCCAGAATAGTGATGCCGCCGTAAGCCCAGGACGAGGAAAAAATTTCCGGCTTGGCCTCGATGGCGACAATGTCATCGTACCTGGAGATAGACCAGAAAGGGCCAAACTGGCTGTTCTTCAAATAGTGGATCGGCGCCTCTTCGCGAAGCCGTTTGAAAAAAGGCTTCCAGCGTTCATCAATTGCGAGTCGCGGGTCGCTGACGTCGAGGCGCTCCAGCGCCACCTCGTAGGGGTCGACAATATCAGTCTCTCCAGCGGTGGTAATAAAAGCTGTGTTCATCATGTGTCTCCTGGGGCGATATACCCACAATGTAGTAGGTTATTGGTATAAGCCATAGTAAGGAGACAAGCCCCCACCAAGGAGGACATTTTTTGACAACATAGGGACATAAAAAGACAACCGGCCTTTGCCATGAACGCCGCAGATCCCGTTCCCATTACAATATGCGTATAGCCCATGCAGAAAAATGTTTCCTATTGCGACCTGCGAAAAAAACTATGAAGACAAATCGACGTTCAGAATCACACCAGTTATGAAAAATCTACGGAAAAACTTTTTATCGTCGCCATGGAACCTGTTAATAAAAATCCTTTTGTTTGCAACCCCCCAGTTAACCTTGGCTTATGAAACAGGCGACATTCTTTTGCGGCTGGGTTACGCCAATATTGATCCACGGGAAAAAATCGACACCATAATCCTTAATGACAACATAAACTTGGGAGGTCTCAGCATTGAAAGTCAACAAACGCCACTGGCAACCACTACTGTTTTTTTAAATAAGCATTGGGGCATAGAAATTTTATTGCCCCTGGCAGACCTGAAAATTGATGTCAACGGACAGGGTGGCTCCTTGGCAGGGTTATCAATAGGTTCTACAGATGCCAGACCTTTGTCAGTTCTCGTTCAGTATTATTTTTTTGACGATTCTGATCACTCGGCAAGCCTGTTAGGGATAAAACCCTATATCGGCATTGGCATCAATTACACTCGTCTCTCTAACGTCCGAATTAACAGCAACACTGCCAACCAACTCAACATCGATACCATTGAGACTCTGACTGTAAAAGATGCTTACGGGATGGCCTTTCAGGCTGGAGCTGATATTGCTATTACAGACAAACTCAGCCTGAATTTTTCCACCAGTTTTCTTGATATCGACACCGAGGCCTGGACTCAGTTGCGGTCAGACGGCGAACTCTTCGAAGGCAGCACAGCACTGCACTTGCGAAAAAATCCAAACGTCAGCGTACTTGGTATCTCCTACCGTTTATAATCGGTTTTTTGTCTTACCTCTGAGATTGAAGTAACTCCTGATAATTACTCCAGCCCAACAAAATTTAGTCTTTATGCGGGTATAAGGACATTAAAAGAATGGCGCTGGTTTAAGCCGTGATTCCCGCGTTGGGGGAATGACAAAAATCCTGGCCTTGGCGCTAAGTCAGCGCCATTCAACATTAAAAAATCGATTTATATTTACAAAAGACTGAGCCAATGACCAATATAAAAACACCCCTTTCTCCCACTATAGCTATTAGCTATTCCCGCATGATCGCCCGGCAACTCGGGCTTCAGGAGAAAGATCTGGCGGTACTGCTTCGCGGCACCAATCTCAAGGTGGAAGACCTTCTTAACGACGACACTCTGATTTACAAAGAGCAGCAATTGCAGATCATGCGCAATGCCATGGCACTCTCCGGCGACCCCGGTTTTGGCCTTCGCCTCGGCCAGGCATTGACACCACCCACCCACGGCCCCCTGGGTTTTCTGGCCAACAGCAGCCCCAATCTCGGCACGGCAATCCGCGATTTCCAGAATTTTCTGCCGGCAAGGGTGAGCTTTACCCACCTTCGGGTTATGGAGAAGAATGGCTGGCTGGAGTGTCACTTCGATATTGATATCAGCGACAAAGAAGACAGCCGCAGTGTCCTGGAATGTTTTGCCCTGTCGCTGCTTTCCCTGATCGAGTTTGTTCTCGGGCGCCCATTTACAGAAGGGCATCTCTACTGCAGCTATGCAAAACCAGAGTATTTTGCCGACTATGAAAAATATATCTCTTGCCCCATCACCTTTGGCGCACGGGAAAGCAAACTCTTGATACCGGAAAGTCTGCGCCACATTCCCAATGCCTCCTCAGACCATATGAACTATGGGTTTGCCCTGCACCAATGCCAGAGTATGCTGCAGCAGCTGGATGCCAATCAGGGCTATACCAGCAAGCGAATAAGAAAACTACTGCTCTCGCACCCACCGGGGAAACTTTCCGAAGAGGCTGCCGCCAAAATTCTTTTTATCAGCAAGCGCACACTGGCGCGCCGCCTGGCGCGGGAAGGCAGCGGTTTTCAGCGGTTGCGGGATGAAATTCTGTCGTCACTGGCGACCGGTTATCTGCGCGACACAAAGCTGTCGGTGGAAGCCATTGCCGGCATGCTCAACTACCACGATAGCTCGAGCCTGCGTCGCGCCTTCAAGCGCTGGTTTCAGACAACCCCCGAACGCTATCGCAAGCAATTTGCCAATGCGTCCGTTTCTTTGGCCAATCCCCGGTCAGGGACTCACACTGACTAACTTGACATGCTGGCCTTCGCGATCAAACATCACCAACTTGCCGGTGTCGCCCCGTCTTATCAGCTCCAGCATGACATCGAGCCGTTTATTGGTCTCTATGGCCGTGGGCATCATTCCGTTCCTGCCCACCAGCACACTGATACAAACCACATCCCAGCCGATTCCCACTAGGGAGGAATCCGAAGCCAAATCCTTGAATTGGCCAAGACGGTGCAGGGACTTATCTACGCACATGACCGGCATCAGAGATTTGCCACTGGTGTAGAGGCGATCGATATCATCGGCAGCAGAATGACAAAAAACCGCGCACAAGCACTGTGAGCCCTCTTTTTTGCTGGCATATTCAAGAAAGCTCTGAAAATCCTGATTTTTTTCCTCAGTCATGCGCATAACCCCCTTTTCATAATCTCGTTTGACAAATAAACCGCACTTTTGCAATGGGCAACTGCCGGGCTCTGACGCCACCGAACCGCAGCGACGCCATTGTAGCCAAAAGTTAGGCGCCAGTCCCAACAGGAAACCTGATCACCTCAATCCGAAATTACATCAGCCCATGCTGAAATCCAGGCAAATGGAAAGGAACCATGGCTTATCTGCGGGGAAATATGACGATTTCCCGACCATTAAATTGAAATGGCTGCTTGGTACACCAGCTGCGCAACTCGACCATAGACCTTCCACTTCAGCCTCTGGAGAAGCCCATCTCAGTATCTCTGGTCAAACCAACCCGCCATGGCTATAATGCCGACCCTGCTTTTTAGCAGTTGCGACTTTATTAAGGGGCCCATAGCTCAGTTGGTTAGAGCAGTCGACTCATAATCGATTGGTCGTAGGTTCAAGTCCTACTGGGCCCACCATTTCATCAATTTTTCAGAGCGTTACCCTGTTGATGACCACCCGACTCGATTGGCTTGGTTATACCCGACATCTGCAGTCCGCAGCGCCTGTCATCAGCCATGGGAAAATGTCGTTTGCAGCGACCACACTCCACCAAAAACTTGTAATCAACCAGCAAAGAGTAAAGAACAGATGCTAGCAGCCAAAAGGCTCGAAATAATGATCGAGCTTGAAGAGAACCTCAAAGCCCAGTACCAGGTTAAAATCGATGCCAAAGACGCAGAGATTCAGCGTATCAGCAAAGAAAACGAAGAGCAGAAAACGGCCATTGCGAAACAGCTTGAACAAATTCGAGCCCTTTCCGCGGAAGCTGGCGCCAACAAGAAGATCGAGCAACAGAACCGCGAACTCCATCAGCGCTGCGAAAACCTGAAGGAAGACATCGAGAAACAGAAATTGCGCACCAAGAGTCTGCAAAAAGATCTCGACCGGGAGCGCGCAGAACTGGCGGAGCTGAAAAAATTTGATCCAGACAAACTGAAAAAAAATCTCGACGCAACCAAGAAGAAACTGGCCGAGAGAACCGCGTCCAATGATCTTCTCCAGAAAAATTTCACCAAAGCGAAAACTGAAAACGCCGAGCTTCAGCGCAAGATCGCAGAACTAGAAGCGAAGCTGGCCAAGCTGGAAACCCCGGAAACCGAGGGCGCCAACCCCGCTAGCCCAGAATAACAAACCCCTCGGCCAAAAAGCTGACGGGCTGTCATTCTGGCCTCATAAAAACAGCCGCCAGCGCCAACGATGGCAAAAAATGGTGATGGCTTTCAACAATCCATCGCCAAAGCCATAGATTTGCCAATCGCCCCTAGGCGGGCATTACAATAACCGCCGTAAAACTCTCCCCGCACCACTCATAAAAGGCTATTTGATTCATGCTGTTCAAAAACCTGCTTATTTACCGTTTCACCAAACCCTTTACCCACTTGCCGGAAGAACTCGCAGAATTGCTGGGCACCAAAGTCTTTAGGCCTTGCGGCAAGCAGGAGCAGGCAACCCTGGGTTGGGTGCCTCCCGTAGGCAAAGATGACAGCCCTCTTGTTCATGCCGCCAACGGTCGCCTGATGGTATGTCTGCAACGCCAGGAAAAACTTCTGCCAGCAGCCATTGTCAACGAGGCTCTGGCGGAGAAAGTTGCTGAAATTGAAGCGAGGGAAGATCGCAAGCCCGGCAAAAAGGAGCGCACCACTCTAAAGGAAGAGATCGTCTTTGAACTTTTACCGAGGGCTTTTAGCAGAACTCGAAAACTCTATGCCTACATCGATTTGGCGCTGGGGCTGTTGATTGTTGACAGCGGCTCCCACAAAAATGCCGAGACCCTTATCAGCGAGTTGCGGGCAATTGTCGGCAGCCTGCCGGTGGTTTCCCTGAAAACCCACCACCCTATTCCACCGACATTGACAGCCTGGCTGGCAGAGGGGACGTTGCCGCAGAGCTTCGCCCTTGGCGGCGAGTGCGAACTGCGCGATACCGGCGACGACGGCGGCGTCATTCGCTGCAAGAATCAAGACCTGTTTTCGGAGGAAATACGCAACCACCTCGCCTCTGGCATGTATGTCAGCAAAATGGCGCTGTGCTGGTTCGGGGGCATAGACTGTGTTGTCGATGAAAATTTCAGCCTTAAACGCCTGCGCTTTGGCGATCTTATCGACGACAAACTGGCAGAAGTGGATGCGGAGAGCGCGGCAGAACAGTTCGATGTCGACTTCACCATCATGGCTGGCGAATTTGCCAATTTCATTCCCGCGTTGATCGCCGCTTTCGGTGGCGAGGACGTCGGCTAACGTTACTGAAACAAAGTAAAATATACAGCGTCAATTGCTGGCGCTGTTTTAACCAATAAAAAAGGAGCCCGAAGGCTCCAAAAAATTTCCAGGGGGGTAGGAAATAAGGTACAGGTATCAGCTTTCTTTGGCTTTTCGCTTGGCGGATTGTTTCAAATCGCCCCAGGCAATGGCTGATCCCAGAATTCCAGAGACTAGAATGACTACATATGTGACTAACATGAGGCTTACTCCTAATAAGTCAATCTGTTACAGGACGAACTATAGCTCCGACAAAAAATAACTGAAATGTATTATTTTGATATTAGGCATAAACACAGGTTATGCAGATTAAAGTCTGATAAAAATCAACGTTCCGACTGAGGCCAACCTCTGCCTCGCAGAGCTGCCGGTTTCCCCAACACTTCGTTGAGCACCAACACCTCGGCAACGAGCCACAGCAAGGTGCGACATTATGTCGCATTGCCCTTCCCTAAACCGGCATCTATAGTGGCTCGCGCTAGCACAACAACGCCTGGTCTGGCGCAGAAAGAGTCAAAATTGTAAAAACCGTACCGGGGAAAGATGGGCGCATTCATCACAACAGGGAACGAACCCCGACACATGTCGCCATGGATACGGCGGCTATTGACGAATATCCTTCTCTTGGCTGCAGCCCTTGGCAGTCAACAGGTGCAGGCGGACAGCGACAAAATCGCAGAGCTCCATGAAGTTCGAGTGTGGGGACAAAAATCCAGGGCGCTGGATCGGCACAGCCCGACAAGCCTGTTCACACATGAAGATATTCGCAGCATCAATGTGGTCACCACGGAAGATTTCGTTAAATACGAACCCAGCCTGGTGATTCGACGCCGCTTTATTGGCGATGCAAACGGCACCCTGGGCTTGCGGGGCGCCAATATGTTCCAGACTTCTCGCTCCATGGTGTTTGCCGACGGGGTTCCCCTCCACTACCTGCTTGAATCCCGCTGGAACGGAGCTCCCCGCTGGACAATGGTGGCTGCCAGCGAAATCGCTCAGGTTGAAGTTATCTATGGGCCTTTTTCCGCTGAATACAGCGGCAACGCCATGGGTGGCGTGGTACTGATAGAAACCGCCATTCCCCAGAAACGGGAATTTCACCTCGACGGCACCTTCTTCACGCAAACCTTCGACGCCTACGGTTTTGACGATAATATTGACGGCTACAAAGGCTTTGTTTCCTACGGCGACAAAGTGGGCGACCTGAGTTTTTATTTGGCCTACAACCGCCTCGACAATGAGTCCCAGCCGCAATCCTTTTTCTTTGCCGCGCCGAGTACAGCGCCTAATTCCACCGCAGTGAGCGGCGCAATTGTCGGCAGCGACGAGCGCGGCAACACTCAGTTTTATTTTGGCGATAGTGGCGTCATCGACACCGCTACAGATAGTGTCAAATTCAAGCTCGGCTATGAATCCGGCGCCTGGTTGAGTTTGCTCAATATCGCCTACGAAGACCGCAATTCAATATCCGATAACGCCAACAGTTACATTTTTGACAGCGCTGGCCGTCAACTCTGGGGCGGAAATGCCAGCCAAAACGAAGCCTTTCTGTTTATTCCCCATAGCCGCCTCAACACCAGTGGCCAGGATCGCCACAGTCTCTCCATCGGACTGCGAATCAAGGGGGATTTAAGTGATAGCGCCTCTTTGGAAACCAATTTCAGCCATTTCGATATTCTCTCAGACGAAACTCGCACCTCCGCACGCAATCCCGCTCACCCCGACTACGATTCTTCTGGCCAGATTCTCGATTACGACAACAGTGGCTGGCAGACAGCTGAAATAAAGCTGCGGCTTTCAACCCTGGAAATCCCCATGCTGGGAATCAAAAACCTGGAATTTGTCAGCGGCTTTCGCCACGAAAATTATCAATTGCACCGAAACCTTTACCATTCCACCAACTACAGGGCAGGAGACCAAACAGACCTCGCCAACAGTAGCGGCGGCGAAACCCGCATAAATGCGGTTTTTAGTCAATTGAACTGGAATATCAACCCCTACTGGCAACTGTCACTGGGCGGGCGCTATGAATTCTGGCAAAGCCACAAAGGCTATTTATTGGCTTCCGGCAATGACGACTCCAGCCTGACTTTCACCAATGTTCCAGGCAGAACTCTGGAAAAATTTTCACCAAAGTTTTCCCTGCGTTTCCAGCCCAATGACCGCTGGACACTGAGTTACGCCATTGCCAAGGCCTATCGTTTCCCTATCATTGAAGAACTATACAGCCAATACCAGGCGTTCAATGCCATCAGCGAAGCCAACCCCAATCTCAACCCTGAAAACGGTCTTCATCACAATGTCATGCTGGAAAGAGCTTTTACCGGCGGTTACGGGCGAGTTAATCTGTTCTGGGAAAACGTTGACGACGTCATTGAGGCTCAGTCGACCACCCTTCCCGGCGGCACAGGAATTTTTACCTTTATACCCGTCGACGAGGTGGAGACCCGTGGCGCTGAAATCATTGCCGACGTCACAGACGTTTTCCTGGCCAGACTCGACATCAGGGCAAACCTGACCTGGATTGATGCTGAAATTATTGATAATCGAGTCGATCCGGGAATTGTCGGCAATCAATTTCCCCGCATGCCAAAGTGGCGCGGCAATCTCATGGCCACCTACGGAGTTAATGACCGTGTGGAGGTGAGCGCAAACCTTCAATACGCCAGTCGCAGCTTTGGCCGCCTCGACAACACCGACGTGGTGAGCAGCGTCTTTGGCAGCCAGGACGGTTACACCAGAATAGGCGTCAAAACCAGCTATCAACTCACGGCGCACACCAAAGCCGGTATCGGCATTGATAACCTCACCAATGAAATCGCCTATGTTGCCCACCCTTGGCCAGGGCGCACCCTATATCTCAATTTCAGCTATGACATTTAACCCGAAGTCGCGTGCTCCGGAACTTGCACCCTTAGCGCTTGCGAACCAGGGTTTTCAACTCACATAACAGCTCGGCGTATATTTTGTCCCGATGACACTTTGCCCGCAGGTGCTTATTTCAGTCGGCGCTGTTGGTGGCCATTGACAGGCGCGAACATTCAGGCAGCTGGTGCCATCTCCGGATTGCATATTCTCGACAAATATTTCCGTTGCGGTTGTGATTCGCAGATTTTGCCACTAGGATACCGCACCCTATTGGTGCAAATACGAGTATTTTGTGGCATTGAAGAGT
>JALOAH010000143.1 GCA_023228865.1 Porticoccaceae bacterium
GGCTCAGCTTGGACTTAGGTACGCCAATAGCCCGGCCTGCCGGCGCAAAGCCACCGTGATCCACGACCTGGACGTAGTAATAAAGATCATTAAGGTCTTGCATGCTTAGTCGTTCTATTTATAGGACAGTGAGTGCTAATTCTACCTACTATTAAGTTTTTGGCTCAATCTTTATGCTTAATTCATGCGCGAGGAATGTGATCCCGGCACAAATGGAGAATAGCCATGAAGAAAGTACTTGGTATCTACAGCGCACCGCGCCCGCACTGGGTCGGCGATGGTTTTCCGGTGCGTTCGATGTTCAGCTATAACAGCCATGGTGCACATCTGAGCCCGTTCTTGTTGCTGGATTACGCAGGGCCTGCCCAGTTTGAGCCTGCTGAGCAGCCGCGTGGTGTGGGTCAGCATCCACATCGGGGCTTTGAGACCGTCACGATCGTCTATCAGGGTGAAGTCGAGCATCGGGATTCGACTGGTGCGGGTGGCTTGATCGGGCCTGGCGACGTGCAGTGGATGACCGCCGCCAGCGGTATTCTGCACGAGGAATTCCATTCCCAGGCATTTACCCAGCGTGGCGGAACACTTGAAATGGTGCAGCTATGGGTTAACCTGCCGGCCAAAGACAAGATGAGCAACCCAGGCTATCAGACCTTGCTGGATGAAAATATCCCCAAGGTTGATTTGGCGGAGGGCGCCGGGCAGCTGCGGGTTATTGCCGGTGAATTCGACGGCCGCCGGGGCCCGGCCCAGACCTTCACGCCAATGAATGTCTGGGATATACGGCTGAATCAGGATGGCGTTGCCCGGTTTGACACGACCCCGGGTCACACGGCGGCGCTGCTGGTGCTGCGAGGCACGGTAATGGTCAACGGCACCGAAATCGCACGCGAAAACCAGCTTGTACATTTCGAGCGGCAAGACAGCGGTATCGAACTTGAGGCCAATAACGACGCGATGCTGCTATTCATGAGCGGCCAGCCGATCAATGAACCCATCGTGGGGCATGGCCCGTTTGTCATGAACAGCAAGGCCGAGATCATGGCAGCCTTTAATGACTTCAACAGTGACAGATTCGGCCGGATAGAGCCCGCCTGATCTGAATACCGCAACCGGATGGACAGTATCCGTATAGTCTGATTGATAAATCGTAAGATGGAGTTATAAGTTAGCGCTGTATCCTATCGAGTGCAACGAGACCGTAGCACAAACGGGCAGGGCCTTCCGTGTGGAAGGCCCTATATATGGCACGGCTGGCAGGATTCGAACCGACGCAGGGTAATTTCAAAACAAGGAAGAGGCCATGGTTGATCGTTACCAAGATTTTCACCTACAACTACTGGCTGGAGAATGGCGTGAAGGCAGCGGCGAAGCGTCCCGCTCTGTCACCAACCCCTACTCCGGTGAAACACTGGCCACCATTCGCTCGGCCACTTCCGCTGATCTGGATGCCGCTTACCGCAAGGCCGCTGAGGCGCAAGTTGAATGGGCAAATACGCCACCGAGCGAACGCGCCGCATTGATGCACCGTGTAGTGGCTATCTTCGACCAACGTAAAGATGAAATTATTGACTGGCTGATCCGCGAGGCTGGCAGTACACAATTAAAAGCCGCGATCGAGTGGGGTAGCGCCCGTGCAATTACGCTAGAAGCGGCGAGCATGCCCAGCAGATCTCGCGGAGCTACACTGGGCAGCGATATTCCGGGTAAAGAGAATCTGGTTTACCGCCGTCCTCTAGGGGTGGTCGGCGTAATCAGCCCCTGGAACTTCCCACTGCATTTGTCACAGCGTTCGGTGGCGCCGGCACTGGCGTTGGGTAATGCCGTGGTCATCAAACCGGCAAGTGACACCCCCATCACTGGCGGCCTGTTGCTTGGTCACATCTTTGCAGAGGCAGGCCTGCCAGCTGGCGTGCTAAGCGTGGTGATTGGGCCTGGGTCAGCCATTGGCGATGATTTTGTAGAGCACCCCGTTCCTGCTCTTATTTCGTTTACTGGCTCAACGCCGGTTGGCAAGAACATTGGCAAGATTGCTACAGGGGGCCGTTATCTCAAAAAGGTGGCGCTAGAACTGGGCGGCAACAGCCCGTTCGTCGTGCTCGACGACGCAGATATCGAGCAAGCCGTGAAGGCAGCCGTATTCGGCAAATTTTTGCATCAGGGGCAAATCTGCATGGCAATCAACCGAATTATCGTCGATCAACACCTGTACGATCGTTTTGTTGAAGGCTTCGTGGCTCACGTGCGCGAGCTCAAGGTGGGTGACCCCTCCGCCATGGAGACTGTCATTGGCCCCATCATCAATAAGTCACAGCTGGAAGGTTTACAGCGAAAAATTGCCCGGGCCAAAGAGCAAGGGGCCACGGTATTGCTTGAGGGTGACGTACAAGGGCAGCTTATGCCACCGCACGTATTCGGCGATGTAACGCCCGATATGGAAATCAGCAGTGATGAAATCTTTGGCCCTCTGGTGGGCATCCAGAAAGCGCGCGATGAACAACACGCTCTGGAGCTGGCCAACGGTACAGAATTTGGTCTTTCCAGTGCAATCTATTGCGGCGATCTGAACAGAGGCCTGACGTTTGCCCGCAAAGTGAAAGCGGGCATGACTCACGTTAATGACATGCCAATCAACGATGAAGCGCATGTACCGTTTGGCGGCGAGAAAAACTCGGGGTTGGGCAGATTCAGCGGCGAATGGGCCATCGAAGAATTCTCCACCGTGCAATGGGTGAGTGTGCAGCGCGCGCCACGACAGTACCCGTTCTGATTCCGCTTATAGGTTGAACAGGAAATAGCAATGAACATTCAAGCAGCAGTAACGCATGGTCAGGGTAAACCTTTCAAGCTCGAATCGGCCCAGCTTGCAGATCCAAAATTTGACGAGATTCGTGTACGCATCGTCGCGACTGGCGTATGCCACACGGATGTGGTTGCGCGCGATCTCGGGATAGCGCCATATCCCATCGTACTTGGCCATGAAGGTGCAGGCGTGGTCGACGCAGTGGGAGCGGGCGTATCAGACCTGCAAACAGGTGATCACGTAGTGCTATCGTTTGCCCACTGTGGAAGTTGTGGGCATTGCCTGACCGGTCACCCAACAGTTTGCGACACGTTCAACGACCTGAACTTCGGCGGTAACATGGGCGATGGCAGCCGACGGTTGGCCCAGGGCGAACAGTCTCTGGCAACGTTTTTTGGTCAATCTTCATTTGCCACCTACGCAATTGTCAGAGCCAGCAACGCGGTAAAAGTCGATTCCGACGTTGACCTGACTCTATTAGGCCCATTAGGCTGCGGCATCCAGACTGGTGCAGGAACCATTCTCAATCGCCTAAGGCCTGAATTCGGTTCCAGCGTGGTGGTCTACGGTGCCGGTGCTGTTGGTCTCAGTGCGGTGATGGCCGCGAAAATTGTCGGGTGCCAACTCATTATTGCTGTAGATGTTCATGCCGACCGTCTTGCTCTGGCCAAAGAGCTGGGCGCTACCCACACCTTCAACGGCAAAGAGGTGGATGTTGTGGCGCAAGTAAAAAACCTAACCGGTGGCGGCAGTCATTATGCCGTTGAAACGACGGGGGTGCCGCAAGTCGTCAAACAGTCGCTAAATGCCCTGAAGCCACTGGGCACTTGCGCGATTGTCGGCATCACACCTGAGGTAACTCTTGATATTCACAACGATTTGATGGCCGAAGGCAAGAGCATAATCGGTGTCATTGAAGGTGATTCCATACCGCGCGTGTTTATTCCGCAGTTGGTCGCCTACTACAAGGCAGGGCAATTCCCTTTCGACAGATTGATTAAATTTTATGAGTTTGAACACATCAATCAGGCGTTTGAAGACTCGGCCAGTGGGACGACCATCAAGCCAGTGCTGAAAATCAACCATTGATGCGGGTAACTACCGGGATTCCGGTAGATATCCCCAAAGCTGGGGGCAACTACGAAATCTTCGTAAGGGGGTGACCAAAGTGACATCCCCTTTGAGATACGCTCAGAACTGAGCGCATCAAGCATTTCCCCGTTTACCCCTGGGGTGCCACAAAAGGACAAGGGCTTACGCGAAGATTCACGTAAGCCCTTGATTTGTATGGCGCGGCTGGCAGGATTCGAACCCACTACCCCTTGGTTCGTAGGTACAGTCATGTAGCGTAGTCACGCATGTAGAAAACCTTCAACAAAAACATCGGGATTGACGCAGGATGTTGATGGGTATATACTTTGGTATATATCTATTGTTGAGAGCTTGCTATGACTCAGATTGCCAAAATTTTTATGAATGGACGCAGCCAGGCAGTTAGGCTGCCCCAAGACTTTCGTTTTGATGAAAGCGAAGTTTATGTAAGACGCGACCCAGAAACGGGCGATGTTATTTTGTCCCGTCGACCCGATTCCTGGGCTGATTTCTTTGCCCTTGATAAGACTACTGATGTGCCCGCAGACTTTATGACGGAGGCAGACCGCAATCAACCGGAATCATCGGACGATCCATTTTCCAGATCGGATGATTAGAATTAAATCTGATGATGAAAACGTACTTACTTGATACCAATATCGCCAGTCACATCATCAAAGGTGATCTGCCCATCGTGCGTGAACGATTGGTGCAGGTGCCCATGCATTGCATTTTTATCTCAGTAGTGACCGAAGCTGAGTTGTTGTATGGGGTCGCTAAACGCGATTACCCGAAAGGGCTGACAAAGCGGGTAACCGAGTTTTTAGCCCGCGTTGAGGTGTTGCCTTGGACATCAAGCGCGGCCAAAGCATATGGACAGCTACGTGCTGCCTGCGAAGCCACCGGCACCACATTGGCATCCATGGACATGATGATTGCGGCACATGCCAGTGCACGGCAACAGGACGCTAAAAAGCGTCATGAAAAAGTTGTGCTTGTGACGAGAGACCGAGTATTTAGTCGAGTGCCAAAAAGTGCAGGACTAGTGATTGACGACTGGACAGTATCTGCATAGTGCCTGCTGGTGAGCTGTGGTAATAATGATCCGATTGGATATACAAGCGTGAAAAGGTGTCGCAATGGGTTATTTGTTGGTTTTTATGGGAGGTGGGTTAGGTTCAGTCCTGCGACATGGTGTGAATGTCCTGACAGCAAGATTCTGGGGCACTCAGTGGATTTGCCCCCGTATTACCGGACACGGAATCACCCTGGGTTGATAAATCCTGGTGACGCCTGAACTCCCTGGGGGATCTGTATTTCAGCGCACTGTGGGGATGCTGCTCGTTGTAATGCTCGAAGGCAATCGCCAGATTCTGCAACGCGGTGGGCACGTCGGCCTTGGGCATAAAAGCGACGTAATCGCGCTTGATCGTCTTCACGAAGCTCTCGGCCATGCCGTTGCTCTGGGGGCTGCGCACGGGCGTGGTCAGCGGTTTCAGGCCAATGCGCCTGGCAAACTCACGAGTCTTTGCTGCAATGTAGCCCGAGCCATTATCGCTCAGCCACTCGATCTGCTGCGGCGTTTGATCTGTATTGCCGAACCGATGCTCCAACGCCGCCAGCATCACATCGCGCACCACATCGCCGCTGTGTCCGGCCGTGGTCGCCGCCCAGCTCATGGCTTCGCGGTCGCAGCAGTCCAGGGCAAAGGTCACCCGCAAGGGGCTGCCATCGTCACAGCGGAACTCGAACCCATCGGAGCACCAACGCTGGTTGCTGCGCAGGACGGCAACCTGCCCATCGTGGCGCCGTGCGGGCATCTGGGGCCGCCTGCGGCGCTCCAGCAACAAGCCGTGATCACGCATCACCCGGTAGACCCGTTTGGCGTTGACCGGCGGCTCCTGACGCCGCTCTCTGTCCCGTCGCATCAGCGCCCAGACTCGCCGGTAGCCGTAGCTGGGCAACTGCCCAATATGCTCCTGAATCTCTTCGACCAACCCCGCATCGTGCGTCGGGCGGGCCGTGCGACCATCGCGCCAATCCGCTGATCGAGCCAGCCTGACTGCCATGTTCGAGCGCGCCACGCCGAGGACTTCGCAGACCCGTTTCACTGGTCTTCCCCTGGCAACGAGGGCGAGCGCGCAATCCATTTTTTTGAGCGGCCATACTCCACCGCTTCGCGCAGAATCTCGTTCTCCATGGTCTTCTTGCCCAGCATGCGCTGCAGCTCCCGGATCTGCTTGAGCGCATCGGCCAATTCCGAGGCCGCCACCACCTGCTCGCCGGCGCCCACCGCCGACAGGCCGCCGTCCTGGTACAGTTTGCGCCAGTGGAACAGCTGGTTCGGGTTCACGCCATGGCGGCGCGCCACCATCGACACCGTTTGGCCAGGCTCGTTGCTTTCGCGCACCATGGCCAGCTTCTGCTCCACTGACCAGCGCCGCCGGCGTTCCGGCTGGGTCAGTAATTCCATCACTTCCTGCTTGCTGTTAGTCATAAACACAGTCGTATGCCTACCTGCTATTTTAAGTGGGTGACTGTGTCCGGTGTTTCAGGGGGCTGATCCAGCAATCGTCAATACGCGCTTGATGACACCGTCGCTGTTGCGCCACCAGCGATGACAGTTGCCCGCCACCTGTTTGGCCACATCGTCTGATGCCCCTAGCGCTTTCAGTTCCCGGTGGATCGTCTTTGGCCTTTTCCACTGACGCAGCTGGATAGCCCTCAGACGATGGCGCAGCCATTCATCCAGCTCCCGCCAGACGCCTGGTGTCTGCGCCATCCCGAAGTACGCCTTCCAGCCCAGCAGGTAGGGCCGCAGTTTGTCCACCACTTGCGCCATGCTGCGTCCGCCGCTACGACGCGTGAGTTGCCGGATGCGGGCTTTGAAGTTGTGCAGCGGCTTCTGCGCCACTTTGCATTTGACTTCTCTGCCCTTGGCCACCCACAGCGCGTACCCGAGGAATTTGCGCCCGAAAGCGCTGGCTACCGCGCTCTTGGCTTCGTTGATCTGAAGCTTCAAGCCCGTGTACAGCCTCCTGAGGTAGCTGTGCTCACTGAAGGTCGGGTCGATCAGTGGTTGCAGCACTTGAAGCAGTGCTTGCTGGATCAGCCGATCCGTCACCGTCGGGATACCCAACTCACGTTGGGTGCCGTCCGGTTTGGGAATCATGACTTTGCGCACCGGACTGGGCCGGTAGCGCCCCTGCAACAGCGCTTG
>JALOAH010000042.1 GCA_023228865.1 Porticoccaceae bacterium
GTCTAGGATTGGAAGGGCTGTAGAGATTTAATCCCCCCTCCCCTGAGTGTTTTACTTATTCCAGTGGTGATTCGGATCGACCGGAATGCCATCAGCATTGCAGCCCGCAATCCGTCCGGTTTTTTCCAGTCGCTGTTTGTAACTGTCGTGACACTCTTTACAAAGCGGCTGCCAATTTGAACTGTCCCAAAACAACTTCATATCGTTCTTATGGGGCTTGACATGATCCACCACTGTAGCCGTGACTACCTGGCCTTTACTCTCATGATTGATACAGAGCGGGTGCTTGGCAAGGTATGCCGCGCGCGCTTTCTGCCATCGATAACCATAGCCGCGCTGCGCTGAAGTGCCGCGCCGCTTATCATATCCGCGCTCATCAGTCATTAGAGCGCCGACGGGCATTGGACTCTCTTATGACCGCCGCCAACTCTCTGATCACGCCATTCGTCTCACTCTGCCGATCATCAGCCAGCCTTGATTGCTCGCGATATGCAGTGATCCATTCTTGCCGCTCGGTCCTGTGCTCCTTAACTAAAAAACATAGCAAAGCAAACAGCGCGGCAATAACTAAACCTGACAACCCAAACTGAGACCAGCTATCAACGTGATCAATCGGCATAAAATCCCTTTCCTACGGGCATAAAAAAAGCCCGCTCAGTAAACTAAGCAGGCTTTGGTGCAATTGTGGGAAAATTTATCACTAAAATGCGGCTGTTGCAAATCTTGAATGAATAGTAAATTCTACATTACCTTCAAAATCAGCCCGATTTAATGCAATATTTACAGAAGAATCAAGACCTTGAACATACTTCACGATTTGTTCATAGCGATCCCTCCAACATTCCCTCCATCGGCGCTCATCGACGCCGGCACACTCAGCCAATTTTCTACCCGACACGCGCTTAAAACCGGACCCGCCGCATGATATGCAAGCCCGATTGACTAGCAGGCCTGTGCCTTGACACTTGGAGCAACGACCCGGTGAAACGACCTCATACACAGCCATCCTACTCATCTCGCTGACAATCGGCTTGCCTTTGACGATCTTCCACTTCTGCCTGCCAGCCAATCCAGCCGCATAGCTATACACATGAGCCCATAGCTCGCGCAGACTCTGCTCATCGCCGCAATACTTAGCCATGACAAACAGCAGCTGCTCACGACTCAGACCAGACAGCAAACCTGCCAACTCAGACCGAGACAACTGCCCCTCGCCAGCAGCTGCTCCCCGCACACTACCAAACCGCACCACACCGCCACACAACAACGCCAACGTCTCAACACTTGCCACACATCACCCCGCCAATTGCTGCTTGATAGAATTAAAAAAAGATTTACTGGATACTGAATGCTGAGGCCTCAAATACTCAGCAAACGCCTTTGGGCTCGGCGGCTGCTCAACACCACGCTGCTCCGCCCATTCCTTGAGCCCTTTGCGAATCTGCCACGGCTCGAACACACCCAGCACGCCGGCCCACTCGGCACGCAGCTCACGATTAGCCGCTGGCCGCTTGTAGTGCTGCCAGAACCATGGCCGGTATATGCCACTAGCCAATGTCGCCATCACAATGTCCACTTTCTTACTGACCGGAACTGCCATGCCATAACCCCAATTGCTTTAGCCTGCGCTCATTGACGACACGCTTGCCAGCCTCTTCGGCCGACAACACCTCGACCTCGCCGAATATCTCACGCATCAAATCAACAACACCTGCAATATTCGGCATGGCCGCACGCATCGCCGCGCGTCTTAATTCAACCTGGTCGGCTTTAGCCTGTGCAGCTGCGGCATCTATCTCGGCCTGCTGAGCTGTCTTGGCTTTGGCGCGGGCCGCGATCGCATCGATGCGTGAACCTAAATCACTCACTAGACCACCCTCAGTCTCATTGAACGGCCAGCCATGTGAACCATGTCGGCACCAAACCCCACCAACCTGTCGAACATTCTTTCGCCCAGTAATTCGTGCATCTCTTCTGGATTCAGGTTTGAGATAATCACCGTAGGCAGGCAATTACGGCTGCGGATATCGGCGATACTGGTCAACACCATGCGCTCAAAATCTGATCCACTCTGAACGCCGATCTCGTCAATGATCAACAGATCCGGCTCTCCGAATCGGCTGTAAACATCATACTCAGTAACGCCATCAACCGATTTCTTCCAACTTGCCTTGACCAGCATCACCGCCTCCAGCGCCGTGCAGTAAAGCACTGGTCGCATCTGCTTACGGAGCGCATTAGCCATAGCACAGGCCAAGTGCGTCTTACCCGTGCCGACGTCACCCCACAGCACCATGCCTGCTCCGGTTTCCAACTTGCTGTCGAAATCCGCTATGAATGCCCTGGCTTTCTCGTATGCCTGCGCCTGCTCTTTCCCGACCTGATCCAGCGATGCGTTGACATAGCGTGCAGGAATTGCGGCGCGGCGTAGCAAAGCGTCGGCGCTCTTCTGCCTGATATCTTTGCGCTCATTAGCCAACTGCCTGGCCGCTTTCTTACTTAATTCAGCCGCTTGAAGCATCAGTTCTTCCGCGCTTAGTGCAGGATTAGTTTGCGAAGAGATGGCCATATTTTTCAGCAAAGCTTGAATTTGATTTAGGCTGCTCTGTTTTTTTGCTGTGTTTTGCGTCATAATTGCCTCGTTGTTTTCTGAAAGAGCCAGATTGTCCATGCCAGGTAATCTGGCTTTTTTGTTTTTCAAGCATTAATTTTTTGACGAAATTTCGATAATACGTCGGAGTATCCGGCCGATCGCCACCCAAGCTCCTACGAACATCAATTTCCGCTAGCTCCACATCGTCGACGGTCACGCCAGCGCTAACCCACTCCCTGAACATCATCATCGTGCTGACTGTTTGCGCTTCATGAAACTGATAGCCTCTCAAATTGACGAAAAACGCAACCCACATCAGAGCATCGACAGGATCAATCGATTTCTCGTCTACGCGCGCGGTGGTAGTAGTTATAGGTTCTATTACTGGTTCTATAGTTACTGGTTTATGTGCAGCTCCTGCACTACCCCCTAGTGCAGCTCCTGCACTACCTAGTGCAGCTCCTGCACTACCGATTTCATTGAGTTCTTGCTTTTCTTTGCCGTCGGCTTTCACATGCAGATTCAACCGATAGCGATTGACATTCTTCATGCCTTTCTCATTGGCCGAACGCATAACCTCGATTAAACCGGCCGATTCCAGTTTGTTGATTTGATCAATCAGCGATCGCTTAGCCATACCGCATTCTTTGGCCAGCAGATCATGAGACGGAAAGCATAGCCCCGTATCATGATTGGTTCTATTGGCCATCATCAGCAAAACGATCTTCTGCATGGCGGGCAGCTCTTGTTCAGTTGCCCAGGTCATTGCTTGAAAACTCATGCCTTTACCACTTTGTTATTTTTAATTCCCCTGAAATTTGCGCAAGATACATCGGCATTTTCATGGCGTTGCGGCACAAACATCAGCACGTTCCGAAACGTCGCCCACGCGCTGACGGCCACAGACCGACGGCACTGGCGATGAATAGGGCAATTCAAATTACTGCACCCGGCAGCGTCGTTATTCATGACCTTGCGAAAATTCGCAAACCGCCACGATGGGCCACTTGATTAGCCCGCCCAAGGCAACACCGAATAAGAAAAATTTGCACAAAATACCCCCGTTAGCGCCAAAACCATGCCTTAGCGCTTATATGTTTATGATCTAATAGTTATTGGTTTTGTTATCAGGTCAGCTCATCAAATCCTCTCTAATGAGCATGTCGATAAGGGCTGCACAAGCGCCGGCTTCACGCCTCAAAATTTTTGCTTCTAGCCCGCCATACGGGCTCCCATCATCAGCAATGTCAGCTGCCGCAAGGTATAGCGCTCCTGCCCTGACTAAATTTCTCAGCCTGGACTTAGGTTTCCACAACTCACTCCCCCATCTCCACTCTTGAGGCATTGGCGCAGCAGGGCCATCGGCGAGCACGTAACACATAGCGGCATTCTTCAAGTCAACCGATCTATGCTGGCTATCATGAGCAGCATCAAACCCCTCTTGCTCAATTTGCCGTCTTCGCTCTTCATATATCTTCCCGGTGATGTTCATAATTCTCACCTGCTCTCTCATGAAATTATTCCACTTGTCTTTGTCTGACTCGCCACGCGCTTTAGCATCCCGAAATTCGAGGGATTTCTTGTAATATTCGACACGCATTTCATAATTCCAAAACTTGCGCGGTTGTGGGCGGTCGCATGGCTTGTATAGCTTGTATAGCTTGTATAGCTTGTATAGCTTGTATAGCTTGTATAGCTTGTATAGCTTGTATGGGTAATAGCATTCGGCTTCAACAGAGCAAGTCTCGCAACTGCCATCAGTCAGGCATGGCTTAGTTTCGTTTTGCATTTGCGCACTCCGTATCGGCGGCTTCTTGATAGTCGAGGAGGCTAAGCATTCGTAATAATGCGATTCAGTTACTTTTTAAGAGAATTCAAGACGACCTGCGCTTCGTTACCACTAATACCGTTCCACTTCGCAGGCCTAGCTGATCTCAATCTGGCAAGCGCTTCCATATCACTAAGCTTTTCCCACGGACGGCGCTCGACAATAGCCACCGCCTCGCAGAGTGATAATCCGCCTCGTTCAGCTAATCTCGCCAATGATTGGCCATCATGATTACGCCTCGCCCATTCCTCATTAAGTACTTCCATTCTCACAAATAGCGCGTAACCTTGAATTGGCATGTATGAACCGTTAGCCATTACTTCCCCACCTTTTTAACTTCCCACATTTTTAAAATTACGCCGCTTTTCCAAACCGCTTATCGATCGCAACCCGCACCCGGTCAAACAGCCCCTCGAACGAACCATTAGCCCCGACCACCGCATCACCAGGATGAATCGCCACTCCATGATCGCCCGATTCATCGCCCTCGCGGACAACATGAATAATCAATGCGCCCGCCTCGCGAAGAAAAAGCGCCTTGTGCTCATGCCTAACGTTTGAAAACACCAGGTTGTCGTTTCCGAACAGCCTGATCTCATGCTCGTTTTGAAGCTCATGAAACCCGTGCCCCGCCAGGCGCTCGGAAACCGCTGCCGTATCCGCTTCATCGCCCACCAGACCGACAATCACAGCAGCACCAACATCACAGCGACGGCCAGCAACGCCATGACCACATAAAGCGCTTTTCCGCGCAAAACGCAATACAGCCACGTCAGTAACAGCGCACAGAACGGCAAAACAAACAAAACGGCAACTGCTCTCATTTCCCTGTCCTCAGAAACCTGAAAAAGCGCGTCCAGTAACGCGTCTCGGCTTCCATCGGCAAAACATCCAGACGCCGTTCCATCTGCTCGCGCTCTTTTTTTAGCCTGACAAAATGGTTTTCTAGCACTGCAATGGTAATCAGTGTTGAAAACAGTCGTGACCGTAAATCGGCATGCTCTTTCTCGAAATCACGCATAATGCTCATAGAATTTTAAATCAGCACCCACAATAGCCAGGCGATAAGCGATACGACAGCCGCCGCCGGGTAAAACAAAACCATTTTCTCCAGCCCTCTAAAATAATCGCCATGCTCAGGAAGCAGCGCAACGATTGTGAACGATACAACAGAGACAGCCAGCGGTATCAGCCATGAATAACTCATATAATCCCCCTCCATAGTTCATCGAGCGCTTCGCTCAAGTAAGCATCAAATCGCTGAAAAGCCCGTATGACGCGCTTCATCAGGTCGGCCAGCGCAAATGTAAGCAGCGCGAAGCAATAAACAGGCACCGCAACAAACCAGAACAGACCTATTATCAGAACCACAACCAGGTACGCCGGAATCAAAATAAAAGGCGGAAATTCGCTGAAACTCATTATTTAAACCTCGGCCCGGACGATCCGGATTGATGCCTCGGAAACCTGGCGCGGCGAACGCGAACGGCGAAAACCATGATCGGAACAGGCGGAACTGATGATAATGACAAGAACGATTGAATTGATTAGGCCTTGCTGCATGGCGATCTTGACCATGTGCGCAACATTACGAGCCGCTAAACGTTCGCGGGCCTGCTCGATGTGCTTGCGAATCGTGCCCACTGAGCGAAATCGCATACTGGCGACTTCCTCGGCAGTCAATCCATCCGACAATGCCTGCACAACCTGAATTTGTGTCTTAGTTAAATTGCCCATTATTACCCCACAAAAAAATACGAAATTTCGACCATGCCGTTGATCGGCTGGGCGCGATAAGCTATGGCATCAGTAAAAGGTTCTGGCCGGACGTGATTAATCATGCCCGGCGTCCTTATTCATCTGGCCTGGCACCGGCTCGCCGAATATGTCGGGACGGAGATCGATGGCACGTACTGCGCCACCAGTTACAGCTTCAATCGGCCGCGCCCAATGAGCGGGAACTCTGGTTCTGGTCCACGACTGCACGAGTTGAGGATACACTCCAAGATGTTTGGCAAGGTTTGTCTGAGAGCCGAGTATAGATATTGCTTTGTGTAGCGCTTGGTTATTCATGCGTACATTATTACAAGTTTTTCTTGAAGTTATCAAGAAATTCTTGTTTTGCGATTACAAGATTATTTTGTAATGTAGGGATATGACTATGGGTAAACGAATAGAAACCGCCATGTATGCGGCATCATTGAATCAAACATCTTTGGCCGCATTAATGGGCGTCAGCCCACAGGCGGTACAGCAATGGATAAGTGATGAAACAGCGCCTAAGCGCAAGAGACTAGAAAAGCTGGCGCAAGTATTGCGTGTATCGGTAGCAGAACTAGTCACTGACTGCCCAACTACAGGTAGCATTCCCGATATTGCGAACCTGATGCTGAATGCCTCGCCGGCAACGCAAGACATTTTGAAAACACTGGAACGAGGCATGCAAGAAGGCCGCCTTAGCCAGGACGACATTAAACTGCTGGAAATCATTGCCAAGAGATTGATTGGCAATACTGTTAAAAAAACCGCCGAGGACAGCGCGTCTTATGGAAAATTGTTCGACGAAGCCAAAAAAAATCACCCTACTGAATGAACAAAGTTATCGAACATTTTTAAATCATGCACCGGATGGCGTAGGACATACTCATATAGCCCTTATATCTGACGGAAAAGAAAAGCATAAGGTTTATATAAGCGTTTATCCTAAAAGCACGCACCCCAAAAGCCTGGTCAACGAAATTACTGCCTACCTTTTGGCTTCGGCGCTGAATTTGCCCGTAGCCAAACACGCATTTGTCATCACCGCAAATGTCAGACAACTAAAATTTGCGCATCCAGAGATCGAATTTGACGATCTGGACGGCCTGTTCCCTGCCTGGTGCATTAGCTCGCTGAGCGGCACCAGTCCAAAATATTTTTATAACTTGACCCAAACCATCAATAATCCTGTTTTTCTGGATGATATCGGGCATTGGGATAAACTGCTTGATGTAGTCGTTTTTGATGATTGGCTGGGCAACAGCGACCGCAATGCCGGTAACTTGATCAGAATTGGCAAACACCGCTATGCCCTTATCGATAACGAAGATATCGCCGGCTGTCGTAGATGGTTGCCTGATGAGATATCCCCCGAACAAGACATTTTTAATAAATTAGCCTGGATTATATGGGGCGGTTACAACGTCCGCGACCCTAAAGACACCAATCGCATGATACAACTGGCCGACAAAAACACGGCCACCAATATTTCCATCTTGCAGGAACTGGTTTATTGGTGGAAACTATTATTGTCAAAAGAAGAACTCGAGGCCTTACACCGATTCATCATGAAGCGATCCACCACCTGTTCAGAGCGCATAAGAAGCCGTTACGGCGCACTGCTATGAAAGCACTGCTAGAGGAAGCCAGGCAGCAAGCACATGCCCGGCAAGTCGTTAAGGGAGAATGGTATAAAGTTATCCTAACGCCTGACCTGCACTCTGGGGATTGTTTCAATGTCGGTATCGCATTGAAGGAAAAAAATTCGCTGCATAGCCGGTTTTTGGCTCATTTTGACCGTCTGCGCTGCCTGTACGGCAATGAGATTGAAGAGCATACCCGCTTTCTTCTCCAAATATTACGCAATCACCTATCAGACGTCGATAGCCTCCACTCGTCGCCGAGCCAAAATATTCGCTTTGAAGGCCCTTTCTATGCATCGGGAGAAAGCATTGACGAAATACTGGGTGATCTTTTTAATGCAATAGTCCCCATTGGCAGAGCGCCGGAATCATCAGCGCAACGAACCGAATCAGCATTCCGATCCATTAACAATACACGAGCCCGCATACTGGTCTATGAACAACTTGATCATTTGATGGGGCTTAACAGTCACAGAATAATAGCCGAATCAGAATCACTTGAGATTCGAACCCCGCAAGGCATGCGTAGGCTTGATGTGCCATTGAGGCCATCAAACCACTATGGCAGCATTATATCCGCCTGCTATAAAAGCAGGCAGACCATCGAAAAATATCTTATCAAGGCTCACCTTGATCTTCAAACTGCACAACGCTTAAATCCAACGAACGGCAAAAATGGCCTGTTCATCCTAAGGCCGTGTCAGGATATGCGCCTAACTATCGGTGAGCAGGAAGCGTTAGATAGCGTTCTGGATGAAACTCTGTGGAAAATACGCTCAGAAAATTACTTTATCGGAGCAGAGGATGATCCCGCCAAACTCGCCGAAGAAGTGGCGGCCTGGGCCGGTTAAACAACCAATGCGGCCTGACTCGCCTGGATCGGGATCGCGACGGCGTGCCGTGCGAGTCGCTTTGTCAGTAGTATCAATCAGATTTGGCATTTCTGATTAATCGCCATTAATCTCAAAACTTGATTAATTTTTTCAGCATTTCACCGGCTCATTGACATATACCAAATTTGATATATCATGATTGAAGTTCATAATGACGCAGTGAGCGATTTACGCTATATACATCAATTAAATAAAGATGATTCCGTAAAGCTGGCCGCGTTCATTCAACAGCTTAAGGCTGATAAATATCTTATAAGCAAACTTCTAGAGCACGGATTTGGATCCGATTGGGACGAACCAATAAATGTAAAAAAATGGAATAGCACATCAAAAATAGAACGTATTCTGCTTTGGCGCTTGCGTTCTATTGAACTAGAGAGGAAGGGATTGAGATATAGATTTATTTATCTTTATTATCACCCTGAAAAGAAATACATCATTATGGCGATTGTTCACAGAGACGAGTTTGATTATGACGACCCGAACCATGAAATTAGAAAGCGTATTATCTCGTCAATCAATAGAGACCTCGGCGACTATTGATTACTCTATTTTTATTAATGAAAGACAAGAAAGTAAAGCTAAAAATAGCGCTTCTTGCGAAATCATTAATATAGAGACAAATAAAGATCCCGTAAGCAAAAATCCGTGTTTTTCCGAGTTTGATAAGTTCATAGCCTCACTAGAGGAAGACCAGGAAACGGCCAAGCAATTGAGTGAAGCTAGAAAATGGGTTGCGGACTCATTTTATTCGGATCAGCTAACTTTTGCATCATTACGGCTTGCAGCTGGTCTTTCTCAGCGCGAGCTCGGCGAAGCCTGCGGTATTGAACAATCTCATGTTTCTCGTTATGAATCAGGAAAGCATGAGCCATCAATGAGCCTTTCCGTCAAGATGGCAATGGCACTTGGCGTTACCGTTGATATTCTTTCCGAAGCTTGGAACAATTCTCGAAAACTTAATCAATCAGAGGCTGATCATGACTGATCGTTATGTGCATGCTTTATGGTGTGATGATATTCGTCAAGAAGTTGGCAATAAACCATCATTTATGGGCGCTTATGTTGGAGGAATAACTGTTCCATCGCTACCGATCATCTTTCCAAAGCTGTCTGTTTATGTTTGGGTATCAACACCAATTAGCAATCCATTCAAGACAATTGCGCTGAGAATTGTAAGAGATGATGGGTTTGTGTTGACCGAAACGCCTGTAAATGATTTTAGCCAACACTTAATCAAACACCCGATAGATGAAAACGCCAATCGGATAGACTTAATGTTTGGAATGAACTTGATTGGTGTTGAAATACCAATAGGCTGTAAATATTTTGCCGTAGAGGTTGATACCGAATCAGGATCGTTAGAATCGCCAAAATTATTTATTAGTGTTAATCCCAATTTATCCTAACACAATAACCAACATAAATTTACCTAAAACAACCCGCTTCGGCGGGTTTTTTATTGCCTGAAGAACCGCAATCCCTGCCATTCAATCCAAGCCATCCGCAAACCCAACAAAATTTCCTACACAATGCGTCGCGTCTGGCATTGATTACCATTTTATCCGCCCGGATAAAATGGTTTTCCCATGGTTATTGCAACCATTTACAAGTTTTTCTTGTTTCAATTTACAAGTTTTGCTTTAATTTATCTCAACACAACAGCAACAAATATGAAGCCTCCTCTTTGTGATTATGTTCCGCCCTGTTTGCAGGGCTCTTTTTCAAACGCACTGACTGAGTGTTTTTGACAAAGATCATTAGCTTTCGATATTTCCTGGCATTGCTCCCCCGCCAGGCTCGCCCGGCTCAACACCGGGCTCTTTTTCAAGAGTATTGGCAACAGTGCTTTTGACAAAGATTTTTAACAGAGGAAACAACGATGGAACAAAACCAACGCTATGTAATTGTAAGAACATACTCGGCTGGCGTATTCGCCGGAACGCTAGAGAGCAGAAACGGAAAAGAAGTCGTCATGACAAACGCTCGCAGACTCTGGTATTGGGACGGCGCAGCCAGCTTGAGTCAATTAGCAATGGAAGGCGTTAAAAAGCCTAAAAACTGCAAGTTCCCGCGCGAAGTTGATCGCGTCGAGCTAACGGAAGCAATTGAAATATTGGATTGCACTGATATTGCTCGCAAAAGCATTACAGGCGTGCCCATATGGAAACAATAGATAAAGATTACGGCTACGGCTCCGGCTACGGCTCCGGCTCCGGCTCCGGCGACGGCTCCGGCTACGGCTCCGGCTCCGGCGACGGCTCCGGCTACGGCTAATAATAACAAACGGGAAGCCCAAGCCGCACAAGTCGGGCGCCATGCCAGCCGGAGCCTATCCGGCATCATGAATGAATGCGATTAGCGGCGTGGAAAGTAGACACGCTGGCAAGGTGGTTATCATCTCACCGTCCGTTTGAACGGCGCGTGCCACCATAAACGACAAAGCGAGAGACCAGGAGCAACGACCGGGCTGGTCGCATTCATTGATGGTCTGGCCGGAGTCCTACGGCTACGAAAAAAGACCGTAGCAGTGGACAGGCGATTAATAACGCAGCCAGCCATCACCCAACAACAACAGGAGGCATCCATGAACGAATTACCGAAAAATATTATCGGATTCGACGTGCGCCGGCACGCCGAAAAAAGCGCAGCAGACAACACTAAATCGCAGTTACGAGCTGAGCGCATGGAATCAATCAAGTGTTTTACGTTTGGCGTTTTTGTTGCGATGGCCTTTGTTGTCATCGCCCAGAACATATCCCATGCAGACATCACCGATTCGCACATGAGCGTAGCCAGCACGCAGATCGATAGACCAGATCACCTCGTGTCGCCAGACATGGCGGCATATATCGCCACCTATGCCCACGGCGAACTTCTGACGGAATACGATATGCAATGATCGCCCCCCCCATGCCTGCAACGCATTGCCCACATTGCGCGCAGGCCGGCTCCAGCGGGAAAAAGCGCCCATGGGCGATGGTGAGCCGAAGCAGAAAACACCCGCAGCCAGCCCAGTGTACACCTTGTGCTTCTTCGCTGTTGAACTGGCCGTCAGCCGCACGAGACGCGGCGTCATCAATAAATGGCGCTGTCTGGCAATTTCCATTAACCAGCAAGCACTCTCACGCAGATAGCGTCATTTACTGATGGCCGAGCTTGAATATTTAACTATTCATCGATTTATAGTGATTTCGATGCGGCCATCACCCAACAACGACAGGAGTGTTTATGACAATTTTAGACAAGATACCGGACGGCGAAATCACGCTCGGACCGAATATCAAAATAAATGATCCGATCATATTCAACGTGTGCCTGGCGGCCTGCGCCGAGCCCACTAACATGAAAAGCATCAGCCGCTACTGGCTGGAATATATCCATATTGATGCGGAGCACATGCGCATCACTGGCAGCAACGGCTCCATGATGGTGTCAGCCGAGGCGGTCGATTTTTCCGGCTGGGATGGTCCACATAGCCTGCTGATCCGTCCAGAGCGTCCGCTGCCGGCCGGGGCGAAATCGGTCGTCATTCATAAAAACCAGCCATACATCACGGGCATCGACGGCTATGGCCGCGGCTTCTCGATTCCCTACCTGTCCGCAGTCGCCCAGTATCCCGACGTGTCGCCGCTGATCGACAGCATTCACGATGATAATTCGCTGTTGCTCGACAGGGTGTCATTCGATCAGCGCTATCTGATGAAGCTGTTGGCCGCGCTCAACATAACCACCTGCTGGCCGGTCATCAGACCCTACCGCATCAATAATGGCAATCCTGAAGCCGTCGGTTACGACATCAATTTCAACCATCTTGGCATAGACAGCCATTACACGGCTATCATCATGGCGGTGGATTAAACCATGACAATAGAAACCATAACGCGCGGCGAAATCGCCAAATTGACGGGCGTCTCCGAAACAAAACTGAAGGCGATCATCAAAACGGATGCCTATATGTTCCCAAAGCCGATAAAAACACCAAGAGGCCGGACGTTCACTTACAACAAACAGGCGGTCATGGAATGGCTGGAGAAACATGACATCAAGGCACTGAGCGCTCCCGCTGAGTCATACAGTCATGTGGAATATCAGAAACAAAAAATCAAAAAGGCGTCGCCCGATGCCGTCTCCGAATTCAACCGACTGGCGATCCAGTTCCTGACCGGCAAGCGGCCGGAAGAGTTGACGGACCCATCCGGCAGCGGCAAGACAATCATCGTTCATGTTCCTGAGCGAGACGACTACACGCCGCCCAGTGAGCGCACAGCCTGGCCGGCATCCAGCTCGGACCGGTATCGCATGACGCTGCTGGGCAATTGGTAATTAATCACAAAACGAGATCAATCATGGCAAAACAAGAAATTCAAGAGGAAATCGCCGGTCTGCTGATGAAAAGCAGCGTCGGCCTGACTGAGAACGCGATCATTCAGCAGGTAACCGGAACAACCAACGTGAGAGCCATTACATCGGCATTAATCCGGATGGAGCGCTTAGGCTATATCAGCAACAATAAAAAACGCCTGACGATAACGCCGGTTGGACGGTCGTTTTATTCGGATTTGAACAAAAACAATGATGATTCAGAGACTGTTGACAATGCGGATCATGTTGATGATGTGATTTCTGGTGATGCAGTTAAAACGTATCCGCTCAGCGCGATCGCGGAAAAAGAGGACGCGCTGCCGTCCGGCATCGAGCGCATCGATTCATTCAGGACACCGGACGGGAAAATCCACGAAACCAGCGATGCCGCCGTGCAGCATCTGCGCAAACAGCAGCAGTTGGAACGGATAAACCGGTTTGTTGAATCAATCAGCTCGCCCACTAAACAGCGGAATATCATCATCGGTTACATCACCAAATGGGAGCGGTTCAAACAGGAGGATGCGGCATGAGCAACATAATGGCCATCAATCAGCTCATTAAAAACGCAGCGCGCGCGTATCTACCGGGCGGCGACTGGCGACTACTGAAAGCGCAGCTGATGCAGGAATCTCAGCTGAACCCGAAAGCGGTTTCGCCGGTCGGCGCTCAGGGCATCGCGCAGTTCATGCCGGCAACCTGGTCAGAAATGAAAAAAACCCTGGCCCGGGATCTGGGCATCATCGATGCCGATCCGTTCAATGTTGAGCACGCGATCCCGGCCTGCGCGATCTACATGCGCCAGCGCTATGAAACCTGGACAGCGCCGCGGCCTGAGCTCGACCGCTACTGTTTGGCATTAGCCTCCTACAATGCCGGCACCGGCAACATACTGAAAGCGCAGAAGCTTGCTGGCGGGGCCAACGATTACGTGTCGATCATTGCCAAGCTGCACCTCGTCACAGGCATCGATAACAGCAACGAGACAAAAAATTACGTGGTCAGGATCTTCAACTATTGGGGCCAGTATGCGCTGCAAGGAGTTGTGTGATGGATAGATTGAAGTCATCATTCCCTAGTCTGTTAGAGCATAAAAAGCCTGTAGACAAAGCAGCAGTGCGTGTTGGCTTTTTTAAAGGCGAGCATTTTGATGTGTCATTTCCAGAGCACATGATTATCCGCACCATGGATACTCCGCCAAAATGTAAGACAAGACCAGTCAGCGCGAAAGATTACACGGGAATGAGGCACGGACGCATGACGGCTATATCATGGTTCAGGCCAAGCAGGAATGGAGGAAAAACTGTTTGGATTGCTCGCTGCGATTGCGGCAAATATGAATTCAGAAGACCGGCAAGGTGGGCATCTCATCCATCTCCAGATGATGATCCAGACCGATGCGAGCATTGCCGACGACGCGACGTTATTAAAAAACAAGGAAATTCTCACGAATATATGGCTGATAGGTTAATGAAGTGGGCCAGATCAATGCAGTCTATAGGATTAACAATTGACGAGATTTGTGAGATTCGTAATTTAAATATCACTACTTCCGGAAAAAATGCCGAGCAAATACGTATTGCGATAGTAGAAGCACGTAAAAATTTTGTTGCTAATGAGAATAAGTAATGAGTATTTCAATGCAGATAGATTTATTCGGAAGTGTTGCCGACACACAACCGATCAAACAGAAAAAACCGAAAAAACGCGATGTTCAGGCGGAGGCTCGGCGACTGCTGGACGAATCCGGCATCTCTGCCCTGCCCCGTGACGTCAAAGAATACGTGCTGGCTGAACTGATCAGCAGATGGGCGCCCGAACTGAAAAACGTTGTGATGATGGCTCAGATCATGAATATGCACAATCAATGCAGCAAGGAGGTCACGCAATGAATACGGTGGCTGAAATCATCACCTGGACACTCGTTGCGGCGCAATTGCCCGATGACGAGCAGGCCGTCATGATCAACACGGTCGAATGGCATGAACCGGTCTGGATAGGCTACTACGAGGCCGGCTGTTGGCATTTGATTGACGGAACTGCCCTTGCCGATGACGTGGTAATCGCCTGGGCCGACCTGCCGGCCGGCATCGAGGGGGAATAAATGAGCGCCATAATCACCCATGAGGACCTTAAGGCCGCCACAGGCTGCGCTCGAACATCCGATCTTGAAAAATGCCTGCGCAAAAATGGCGTGCGGTTTCTGTACGGCAAAAAAGGCATCTACACAACAGTTGATGCGCTCAATGCCGCCATGGGATTAAAATCAGACCTGCCTCAACAACAAACTGAGCAGGAGATTGATATCCTATGAAAAAGCCTGGCCGGAAGAGATCATCAAAGAATATCCCGTCGCACATCAATGCAGAGAAATTGCCCGACCGTGTCTGGTTCAACCAGTCCGGCTCCGGCAAATGGATGATGACGTTTTATGATGAGTTCGGAAAGAAAAAGGCCAGGCGCATATGCGGTACCGAAGCAACATTGGCAGAGATATGGCAGGCTGCTGAAGCGCAACAAGATAAGACAGTCATGACGTTTGCGATGCTATCGAATGAATTCCAGCAAACGCACATATGGAGAAAGCTTAGCGCGTCCACTAAAAAAGATTATCAAAACTGTCACCTGGCTATCGTCACGCGCGATACCAGTACGGGCAAGATGGGTGACCTGCCTATCAGCAAATGGACGGTCGGCTTGATCCGGAAATACAGGGACAAGCGCGGCGAGGAATCCGAGAGCCGGGCAAATAAGGAGCTCGCTTATATCAAGCGCCTGTTTGCCTGGGCCTATGAATATGAAAAAGTCCCAGCGAATCCAGCTACCGGCATTAAGAAAATCAGTATCGCCCCGCGCCAGCACTACGCCGAGGATCGGGACTATCACTATCTGCTCAATATAGCCAGGCAATCGGGTTATTGGTATGTGCCGCATGCGATGGAACTTGCCTATTTGTGCAGAATGCGAATGTCTGAAGTTCTTGACCTGACCGATGCCAACGAACTGGATGATGGATTACTAATCCGTCGTCGCAAAGGCAGTAAAGACAACATCACTGAATGGACGCCGCGCCTGCGGGAAACATGGGATTCACTCAAGAATAAGCGAAACGACATCCTGTCAGCGCGCAAACAGCCGCACCCCATCCATGCCGACAGGCGCTTTCTATTCGTCAGTGAGCGCACCGGCAATAAGATCGATATCAGTTCATTGCAAACGGCGATGCAGCGCATTCAGCGCGCTGCCGCAGACCAGGCCCGGGAGGACGGCGTTGAATATAATCACTTCACATTTCACGACCTGAAACGCAAAGGCATTTCGGACACCGAAGGCGACAAGATGAAAGCATCTGGCCACAGATCCGCAGCCATGATGCGAGTCTATGATGTGAAACCAGATATCGTTAAACCGACAAAAAACTGATTAATTGCAACCACCTTTGCAACCAGATGGATGATCAGGCATAAAAAAAGGCCTAGATTTTCATCTAAGCCTTTGATTTATATGGTGGGGCGTCAGGGACTCGAACCCTGGACCCATGGATTAAGAGTTATACTCACAACCAATAAAAAACATGGGCTTAGTCATATATTATTGCAACCAATCTGAAAATTCTACTGATTATTTTTCAATAACTTAAAAAACTATTGCAACCATGTATTTTAACGCCGGATTGTGCGAAAAGCCCCGGCGTTCAGGCCGGGGTCTCTCGCGCAATTAGATGAATCAGCCGCGCTGTCTGAATTAAAAAACATGCCTCTGCAGATCAATGACGACCTGAAACTCTCCGGTAATTGACTATTCATCAATCGTCAGCGCGCTGGCATAATTAGCAAAGTGCTGCAGAGCAACATTCGAACCCTGCGACAGCTTGCCGTAAATCTGATAATCCTGCGTCAGGTCATAGTCAGAACCGTCCGGAAACACTGAGACATACAAAGGTGTCGCCAGGCCTCCCACGCGCAATAACCGCATGATCGCCGCGCGGTCGGCTTCCGGCATGCCCTCTAGTGAAAACGACAGCGTTTTAGACCGCGTCCGGTTGTCGGTCACCAGATCCCCCGCGTCGCTGCGCTTGTGCTCGCTCAGGTCGGCAAATCCCAGTTGAGCCCCATAGTTCGGATTTTGCAACAGTTCGTAATAATCGCCGGCCACAAGGCGGCCCGCCTCCACGTAGCCTGACGCATTCCCGGCATCCGCTATGTCGATCACCAGTTTTTTGACCGTGCCGCCCTCGAACCAGACGGCCGCGTAGACTGCGCCGCCGTAGGCGAAGTTCGCGACACCGGGCGTGACGATATCCCAGCCAAAAGCCGCTGCGCTGCTGTACGGGCAACAATCGACCGCCGTCGTGTCGAATGCCGGCGAGGCGTCCCCGGCATTGGTGTATCCCCTGACCCGCAGCGTGGCATTTTCAGTGAAATTAGTAAACGGCAGCGCTACACATCGCACGAGCTCTCCCGTCGTCCAAAGCGCCGTGATCGTCGCCGAGGTGCCGGTCGAGCGGTATATCTCGGTTTTATAGTCGGTCTGCAGGTAGCCCACCGAATACGAGCCCGCCGTTACGTCGGCCGTCAGCGTTGCCCGGTCTGCGGCGTTGTTCGAGACGATACGCAAGTTGCTCATTACCGAATTCCGCGCTGCTTATCGACAAAATGCCACAGATCCTCGTGCCGGAACGTGTCGGCCGGCTTATTAGGGGAAAACGCCGGCCGGTCGCTCATGAGCTCGTCGTAATCATCGCCGACGATGCGGACAACCTCGAAGCGCTGCGGCACGTCAAACACGAACCGGCCGTTGTATTCCCGTCCCGTGCCGATGTACAGCTCCACGCCATGGCCGAGCGTATGCCGGCAGACCTGAATCTCTTCCCGTTGCGATGTTGGTTTTTGGGCTGTTACTTTATCTCGTGCCATGTTTAGACTCATGCGGGTTTAAATCGAATAGGGTTCCAGCTGCCGCCGCCGTCGGTCGAGTACTGAAGGTCTACTTCGTTATTGCGCACCAGCCCGCTCAGATCAACCCCACCGACGTAGTGCGCGTTTAGATTCAACACCATGGTCGAATCCGTGATTTCCATAATACCGTCTACTACAACGGCCGCGCCCGAGGCGGATTCGCCGTAAACTCCTTTTCCCAGGGAAGATTCGCCAACAACGCCGTAGCCGTTGCTTTGATCGGCGATGCCGATCACGCCGATCTTGCCTAATGCTGTCGCCGTGCCGTTGACCTGACCCCAGACGCCAACGTCCCATTCGCTGGCGCTGGACGCGCCGCCGGGCGTGATAAACTGGCCGGTTGCTGCTCCATAGTTGCCGGCATACGAGACTTGCGTTAGCAAAGATCCACTAGCCTTGACATAGCCGGTTGTCGATAGAAACGCATCATCAGCCAGATTGCCCGTCGTCGGATTAACCGCCGGGATATCCGTTTTCACCGGCGTGACGGCGCTGTCGTCCAAATTGCTGGTGCTGATTTTGATGTTGGACGGCAGCACGACGCTTTCCGTGCGCGGGCTAGCTGCCTGTAGCAGTTCATCAATTGCGTTTTTAATCGCCGCCATCAGACCAGAACCTCCACGTATACCCGCGCGCTGAACCAGTCCGGAGCCAGCTTGACCACTACCCCGGCTTTGCCGCTCGACAGCCCGAAACGCGGATGCGTTATCGTCACCGCGTCGCCAAGCTTCAGTTCCAGCAGCCAGGCAAACCCCTCGAATCCGAAAACCGTCCGGGGCGTCGAGTACAGCGCCAGTTCCCGCGCGGCTTCGGTGTCCGCGTCGGTTTTGCTCAGCAAGAACGTTTCGCGTAATACCCGCTCGGCATCTAATTTATAGTCGGTCTCGACAGCGCCGTCGCTGGCCGATGTGGTCAGATATTCGTCAGCGAACAGCGCCTTATGCGCGGCCGGGATGCCGGTTTGCAGACTGGCTTGGACCGTCCAGTTTTTACAGTAGCCTATTTTTGCGGCGGCGCGCACCTCGATCCGTTGCACTGGAACCAGTGTCCCGGCGACCAGATCGCCCGGGCCGATGGGCGTCGGCGTTCCGCCCGGTGGCAGCGCAATCTGCAGCAGTTGCAATTTCCCTGTCCGGCTGATGACGGCCTGCGCCCCCAGACTCGCGGCGAGCTGCTGAATAATCGCCAGGCAGTTTTCCCGGCTCTGCGCATACACGCCAACGGCTTGCGGATGCGTCGCGTCGAACGCGTCCAGATTGGCGGTATCCAGGTCGGCCTCGGTGAAGCGCGTCGCCGCTTTGCCGTAACCGGTCGCCAGTCGCCGCACTAGCGCCGCGACCGTGGCCGAATACACGCCGCCCGGCTTGTCGCCCTGCACGCTGGCGGTAATGCTGCCTGCCGGCGATGCTAAGAGAGTAAACTTACCCGTCGTCGGAGTTGACGTGACCGACACCGGCACGCCGTCGTCGCGCACTTCGATGATGCCTTCGCTGGCGGTCGTATGGTACTGGTATTCGTGCGTCGCCGGATCGGTCAACAGCGGCGTGATATTGCAAACCTCGCCCAGGGCGACCGGGATCAGCGCGTCGGCGTTGGCCGAAGTGCCGCCGAGCTTGGTTTCGCTGATCGGCGTATTCAGCCGCTGCAGTTTGTCGCGAATTTTCAGACTGAGCCGGTCGCGGCTTTTGCTATCGATATCCGCGATGACACCGTCGAACACCAGCTCGAAATCGGCCCGGCTCCAGCGGGTATCGCCCAGATACACGCGCACGGCGCGATTGACCCAGATATACGACGAGCCGAGCCAGTCATCCAATGCCCCGGAATGGTTCAGCAGTTCAATATCGCCGAACGCCATGCCGCCCGCATCGCTGTCAAGGCTGAGTTCTTCGGTTAGGTTGATGCCTCCGGCCACGTAGGGCAGATAGGGCGTATTGGCCGGGGTGTCGGTCGCCCCCGTCGCCAGTCCGCGCGTCGATAGATATTGGGTGGTTTCAGTTCCGCCGATAGATACGCCTGCTTCGACTAATAGCACACGCTGCGCCGTTTGGTCCCGCAGCCATTCCGAAAACGATATCGTCACCGTTTCGCCCCCCAGATTGAGAATAAAACCCGCGCCGGCAGGGGCCGAGTATGGCGTGCCTGCATTGAAATTAATCGCGTTGCCGGGTGGTGGTGCATATAACACGTTAAACCGTTATGGGTGAAAGCAGGTCGTAGATTTCCGCGTTATAGTCGGGCGCGGCGTTGGTATCATCAAACGCAATGCAGTAGTACAGGGCATCAGGATCCAGATTGTAAAACGCGAACTCGCCCGCGTCGTTCGATTTAACGGCGCCGACCTGGAGGCCGTTGTCCCTGTAGTAGCAGCGCACCCACAACGACGCCGGCACGCCCGCTACCTGCGTGATTCCCGTCAGCGCCCCGTTCACCGGAATATTTAATAGCGCGCGATAATCCTCTGCCCAAATCGGCAGCGGGCGCAAACAAGCTACTTTCGCCATCGCCGGCGCAACCTCGGGCGGCGTGAACAGAGGCATTGCGTAGAATGGGGTGAACGTTGCGCCGAGAGTGCCAAGATGGGCCATGCTAGAGATTCCAGGTGTTTGAGGTTTCCAGGAAAAACTGACCCATATTATACAGATGCAGCGCCATGAACGACCGGCCTGCGACATCCCCGGCCCCATCGAATGTATCGTAATTAGCTAATGGCCTGCCATGTAGCGGCGCCCAAACGCCGGGCAGCGTGCCGCGAAAATTATTCGGCTCGTGAATGAAGATTTCGGACAGATACAACCCGCCGTCGGACGGATTGGGATAGATCAGTCCCGATGAACCGATATCTGCCGAAGAGGTCCCGCTTTTAACCCCGTCCACATGTTTGCCGACTGCAATTGAGGATCCCAGTTGCGTATAGCTGCGGGCACAGTAATGCCCAGTAATTGATGTTGAGATTATGTTGACTTTTTGGAACGAGCTGCCAGAAAACGCTGCCGAAGTTCCCGCAATCAAGATAGTATTGAACTGGTCGCCCGATTTACGCGACATGAAGTCACCGAAAAATAAAGCACAGGCACTAGTGCCTATCGCACTGTCTACCACATTCACCCACAGAATTAAATGACGATCGGTGACCGCCGCGACCCAGTCCCGCACGACTGAAGTTGCCACCGAGCTTTTAGCTGCATAGAGACCGCCCGATTCTTGAATCGACGTAGGAAACTGGCCGCTGCCGCTGCTGATTCCGGTCATTGCCTCGTATCCCACTACGCGGGCGCCGTAAGCCGTACCTGTATCGTCAAGCCGCAGGTATCGCTGATTGCCGCCGCCCATTCGGTACGCGGCCAGGTTGGTTCCGTTGTAGGGCTTGGTCCAGCCGGCCGGGGCTTTTTTAGCGGTGATCGACGCGCCCGTCGCCGGCGTGACGGCAGCGCCATCGACGGCAAAGGTAAACGTATCGGTGTCTGGCACCGTGGTAATATAAACCTCGCCGTTGTACTCGGCCTGGTCGGCGCCGGCAATGAGCAGGCAATCGCCTACAATATAGCCATGCCCGACGCACGTCGCCGTCGCCGTTGATCCTGACCGCGATAGTGCGCTTATCGTCTTCGGGTTTATGCCGTCGATCAAAATGGCATCCAGCAGTTCGATTAGCTTTCCCGCTTGGCCGGTCAGTCCGGGCGCACCGGTATCGGTGCTTTTGAATATTTTTACGTTGGTGCTCATTTAATAATTACCTTGTTTCTGGATTGCCAGTTGGCCGCGCGCGTGGCGTCGGCGTTGCTGTTTGCGATCTTGTCCGCGGACTCGGACGCCGCCTGGCGGTTATTGACGACAATCGCCTCGGTATGCGCTCTCTGGTCGGCCCGCAGCCGTTCCACCTCGGCCCGCAGCGCGCGCAGTTCGGCAATCAGCGCCTGGTCGGTTTCGCCGTCCTGCCGGCGGGCCTGGGCAGCGGTCAGCACGCGCTCGCCCTTGTGCAGTTCCGCGCGGTAGCCGTCGAACGGCACGTAGTCCAAGCCGGTGGCGTGCGAGCCGTGCAGCTTCTCTTGCTGGATATACTGGCCGGCTTCCGCGTAGATCGACGTTTTGTCGCGGCCCGAGTTGAACTGATCCCGTATCCAGTGTGATTCAAACTCAGTCAGCGTTCGGCCCAAGGCCGTGGATGCGGCTTGCATCCCCTGCTCGATCATTTTCACGAGGCTATCGTCGGGCAATGCCGCCATTAGCTGATCGTGTCTCGTTTGATAGGCGGCTTGTTCCCGCTCATATATCGCAATCAGTGTTTTATCGAGCGATTGCAGTTCGCGTATGGCTTTATCTTGTAGCGCCAGTGTTTCGCGCTTGTATGTCGCCTCGTCCATGCCATTGATTCCGGATAGGCCGGATAGCGCGCCGGTCACATTATCGAATATGTCCGTGTAGTTTTGGCTTGATGCATAAAAGCCGCGGGCTTGCGCCAGGTACGCGTCGGCCGACGCGGTAATGCCGGCCAGCGCGTCCTTGTCGCCGGCTCTGGCCATGGCGAGTTGCGTGCTGTATTGCGCCTGAGCTTCGGCGAGCTTCTGCGCGTTCGTTAGTGGCGATTTGTCCGATAGTTTCAGGTTATCGATATAATCGCGGATGCGTTTTACCGATTCCTCGACTTTGCCCAACGCTTCAAGCTCAGCGCTATAGCGATTCATCACGGCCGTGTTGATTTCGCCGATGACGCTTATTTTGTCGGCGTTGTTCGATGTTGCCGCGAGCTGCTTGTACAGGTTGTCGATAATGCTTTGCTGCCACGCAGGACCCACGGTCGACGCAGCTCCTCCCAGACTGACAATATTCGAACCGATGCTTCCACGAACGCTTTGCAGGCTGCGCGAGAAGGCGATGAAGCTTTGAATGAGATCGCGCAATTTTTTCTCGGCTTCCTCGATAGCCGAGTAATACTGATCGGCGCCCTCGGCCAGTTTAATCAGCAATGCATACTGCTCGGCGTATTTCGGGTTCGTCTGGTCCAGGCCCGCGACAAGCTTGACGTATTCCTCGCGCGATCTGGCAATCGTGTTGATCGTCGACTGCGGGAACAGTTCGGCCAGCTGCACTTGGAGCGATGCGACCAGGCGGCGCTGTTTCGCGTCATCGTCGGCGAACTTGTCGAATGCCTGGGCGAACGCTTCTTGAAACGCTTTTAACCCGCCAGATGCCTGAACGATGGCATCACTGACCGCGATGGCATCGCCGGCGATAGTGACGCCGGATTGCGCAAGCGCGTCGTTAACGAGCGCGATTTCAGCGACAATTCGCGTCGTCGTTTCCAGCAATCCTTCGCCGAGTTTCTGGTATTGCCCCAGTATTTCGCCGAACACGGCATCCGCCATTGTGTCCAGTGACGCGCTTATTACATCGTTGAGCTTTTTCGCGGCGTCCTCTCCAGACAAGCCGTGCAGTTCCACTTTCATGGCCGGAACAACATAGGCCTCGACTTTTTGTTTGGTGTCATGCCCCAATTGCTCGGCCAACCCATACATGGTTTGCCCCATGCCCTTAAACACGCGCGTCAATGCGTCCTGCGTCGCTTCATCCAGCGCCATTTGCTGCTCACTGTAGCTTTTCTTAGTTGAGAACCAGCTTTTCTTTTTCGTCTCGATAGTCGCATATTGATAGCCAGCAATGTCGCCACCATTCATGATATCCATCAGGCTGGTCGGGTTTGAGCCGATACCGCTGCCGGTAACTGAGCGCGTGGTCTTGCCGAACAAGCCTCCGATCACGAAATCCTCGATGCCGCTGATCAGGCCGCCGATGACAGGCAGTTTTTTGGCAAACTCAGCCATCAACCCAAGCGGCCCGCCAATGGTCAGATTGAGCGCTTGCATATCGACCGCATATTTAGCCTTGCCATCAATCGTTGGCACAGCGATGCCTCCCTCCTGAAACAGCCGGGTGATGACGTCGGTGATGCCTGACTTCAGGTTATAGATACCCTGGTCGATGCTTCTTAATGTGGCATATTCCTTGGCATGAATGTCTTGCAGTAGCTCATAGGTATTATTGACTGATGCGGATTTAGCCTCAGAATCGCCCAATACCGTGCCTGTGCTGGATGAAACAGTCGGCGCAGATACACTGCCGCCACCGCTAAAATCGAATCCGCCAGCGCCGGCCGCCGACATAATGCCGGCCACCAACGTTCCCATGGCCGCGATACGGGCGAAAGCCGTGTAAGGGTCGCCCGTGCCCTGCGTCAGCATCGCCGCTGCGGCCTTCGCCGCCAAGCCGCCCAGCACGACCAGGTTCATGGCCTTGGCTTCCTCGGAGTTCTGATCGAACATTTTTGACGAAGCGCCGGCGACCTGCATGATGCCGTCGATGGAGGCGTCGATATTGGCCTGCTTTAGTCTTGCCTCTTCTTTGGCAAACGTAACGACATTTTTCTGATAGTTTTTATTCTCTTTGTCGAGTTCATTCAGCGATTGTTTTTCACGCAGCGTGCTGAGTGCCTGCGTGTTTTCCTGCAGTGCGCTTACCATGTTGGAGAAAGCGCCGGACAGCGCATTGACACCACCCAGGGCGCCGTCGAACACGGCCGACGACACGGCGCCCATGTCCGCCATTTTTCCGGCCGCCTTATCCAGTGAGCTTGCATAATCATCCAGCGCGGCACGCGCATCGTCGGTTTGTCTTTTGGTTTTCTCGAAAGCGGCATTTTTGTCGAACTGCTCGAGCAGCGGCCTCGATTGCTCGGGGCTTAATCCACCAGCCTGCAGTGTTACGGCGTAGTATTCGCGCGCAGATAACGTTAACTGATTGTGTTTGTCGATCAGCGTATCCATCTCGCTCTTTGCTTTATCATGACGAGTCTTTTGCGCTTCAAGGGCTTTATTAGCATCCCATAACGACATCGCCATAGCGGACTGAGCCGCGCTCATGCCTTTGGCGGCCAAAGTGGCTGCGTAATAATCGCGCGCCGATAATGTGAGCTTCAGATGCTGTTCGTGCAATGCATCCATTTCAGCCTTTATGCCTTTGGCTGTCGCTTCAGCATCCTTTATCGCTTTTTTCTGCGCATCACTCAGCGTAGATTTTTCGCCCGCAAGGCCGGCGATGGCTTTTGATTCTTTGCCCGCAGCTTCAGCGGCTTTTTTGCTGCTGAGCTCATAAGCAATGCTGCTCACGATGTTGTCATCGATCGCAGCCTTCTCGGCCAGGTGCGCGGCTTTCAGGTCATCTAGTGCGCCGAGATTGCCGCTCATGACCGCTTTCATGACATTCCAGCCGTAGGTCACGTTCTCGATGCCCTGCAGAATCGCGCCCAGCGTCGCCGTCGCGACAATACGCACGGTCTGGAACGATCGTAACCACGTGCCGATTTCCCAGCCGACCAAAGCCGCCAAGCCAATATTGACCAAGTTAATCGGGTTCAGCAGCATTTTCAGGCTGCTTGCAAACGTCACCGTGGCCGCCGTCTGTGCGGCCGTCGCGGCTGTTACCGCAGCAGTTTGCGCGGTTTGAGCGGCCAGCAGGACGTTGAGTTGATTGGTCAGGCCCATGCGCGCGCCCATTGAGAGATTACCGGCCAATGTCGCTTGCGTTGCGGCAATCTCGGCTTGCGTCGCAGCCAGACGGGCAGTGGTTAACGCAACGGTGCGTTCCAGATCCATGGCCAACGCGGCCGCATGTGCGCGCTCAACGGTGATAGCGGCGTATTTCGCCGCAGTGTACTGGCCGATGCTGATCAGCATTTGACCCGCGAACACGGTCGCCGCCACCTTGCCCAGCGTAACGATAGCATCGATCAGTGGCGCCAGATTATCGGCCAGGATGTTAACCTGCTCGGCCAATCCGGCCGTCGCGCCAGAACCGGCATCGGCAGCCAGCACATACTGGCCCCATTGGGTTTTTACGTTTTCGAATGCGGCGCCCACCGTCAGCGGCAATTTTTTATACTCGGCATCGATAACAGCCGCCTGGCTCATGATGGCGCGAATGACCTTACCAGATGTCAACTGCCCATCTTCAGCCATCTTACGTAATTCTCCGACATTAACACCAATACCAGCGGCAAGCGCGTAAGCCAGCCTTGAGCCGTTCTCCATGATGCTGTTGAACTCATCGCCACGCAAAACGCCGGACGCCATCGCTTGAGATAACTGCCGTATAACGGACGATGCCTCGCCCGCGCTAGTACCGGATATGCTTAGCGATTTGGCGATCAACTCTGTCAATGCCGCCGTATCCCTGGCCGTCCCGCCCATCGCTTCCATACTCTTATTGACGCGCGAAAACATCGAGGCATTAGCCTCGAAAGATGTGCCAGTACGCATGGAGATAGCAACGAGCTCTTTTTGCGATTCTAGATAATCCTGCGTAGTTGATGTTGCCACCTTCAGCCGACTATCAATTAGCTTCATTTCATCGGCAATCCTAACTAGGCTTGTTATCGATGCCTGAGCGGCTAACAATGACAATCCACCTGCAACTGCACCGACGGCGCCATTGACGCTGAATAGTGATGCCTTCACTTTATCCCAAGCGCTGGCTGTCTGGGACGCGGTGCGCCGCGCCGATCCGTTGAGATCGCGTAACGCTTGATCTGTCAGTCTCGTTGCTCTGATGGCCCCGGACGCATCACCCGTGATAATCAGGCCTGTCGTGTAGTTTTTTCCCGCCATCAATGATCCTGTTTATTTTTTTGGGCTGTGAAATTCGAGAAAGATGCCGTCCATGGCCTGCATGATGTCGATCCAGGTGTCCAGGTCATCCAGCTGCTCGACGCGGTACCAGTAATACGTGATTTCCGACAACGGGATGGCGCCGATCACCATGCCCGCTGGCCGGCTGAAGGACAGCCGGCCAAAGGCCTGGATGAACGCCATGTCCTCGACATCGATGTCGGGCGCCTCGTCGAGCGGCGTCTTCTTGCCGAACTTGCGAAGTTTTTCGTAAAAATCAACGCGGCCAGCGTGTTTTAAGCGCCAGGCGTAGGCGTCGGTGACTTTTTTACCAGCTCCTCTTTTTCTTCCAGGAGGAACTCGCTCAAATCGTTGGCGACTTCGGCCACGAATTCGCGCGCATCGATGTCGTTTGTCAGCAAGTCGACGGCATTGGCTTCGGTGAACGGCACGCCGCCTGGAAAATTCTCCCAGCCGACCAGGACTGTGCCGGCATAGGCCTCGGCCATGAGCGCATCTTCCTGCTCGACGGTCAGCTTGTTCAGGTCCTGGTTTCGCTTGAAGTTTTGGCGCAGCTTTTTGAATTTTGCCCGGAAGTCGTGGTTATTGGCACGAGCGATTTCCAGCGTGACGCCGTGATAGTCTTTTTTAACGGTTTCCGTTTTCTTTGTGATGATTAACGCCATGTTAATTCCTTAGCAATAAAAAGGGCGCCGTAGCGCCCGGATAATGGATAAAGCCGGATTACACCAGCTTGTAAATGCGGATCGTGCGACCTAAGGTCGCGTCTTTTTTGGCCATACCAGCCGGCGACAGCTTGGTCAATGCGCCACGGCCAGAGCCGGCTGCGTCGTCGAACGTCAGTTGCACGGCCGGCAGGTCGATCGCGTAGCCCTTGCCGTTGCTGTCGCGGACGAAATAGGCGATGGCGACCGGCGTTTGCGCCAGTTTCTTGGCGTGGAAGTCGAAATTGGCATCCTCCAGGTAGATATCCATACTGATGTCAACTTTCAACCCGGTCGGCTTCTGGTCGCGCGGTGCCAGATAGCCCAGGCTGTTTACCGGAATGATGCCGTTATCCAGTTTGACGCTCAGGCTTTCTATCGAATAGCTGGCCTGGACGTTGTCAACCAGTATCAGACCCAGATCGGCGGTCGCATTCAGTGAGTCTTCGGTGCCGCCGGAGTTGATTGTGCGGGCATCGGTAAGCGGCGTGGCTGGCACTTCGTAATCAGTTCCGGCCATCGTGAACGCAACGGTGGCAATATCGCCGTATTTTAAATCCAGGGACAGCCCGCCGACGCGCATGCCTCGGTAGGTCAGGGATTTGTCGGTCAGATCCAGGAAGTCCTTGGCAATCGTGAACGAGGCATCGGTCGTGCCCCAGTCGATATAATCGGGCCGCGTAACTACTTCATCACCGCTGCCGGTTTCATCGGTCATATCGCCCGGTCCTACATACGTCAATTCCAGCGCCCCTACAGCGGTCAGGCGTACCACGGTATTGTTCTCGGCGTTGGCGAAACCGGACAGAACAACCATGTCGCCGACAGAAAATCCATCAGTGACAAAGCTGCCCGATGCCTGGGTGATGGTTTTTAGGGTGGCATCGATAACCAGCGCCGAGGCCACGCTGGATTTAGTTCCGCCCCAGGCGCCGCGCATGGCGGCGGCAATGAAATCCTGATGGCAGGTGCTGGGGCACAGTTCGGCGTTGATGTCCTTGCCGACATCGAGGCCGACAATGCGCTGGCCGGTCGGTTGCGCGTCGGCGCGGATCTCTGCAGATTCCTTGGTTTGCGGTGTGCCGGACAGATTTTCGGTGGTAATGCGCATCTCGGTCATGTCGCCGGCTGGCGTGGTGCCAAGCGTGACTTCTTTGATATAGGACAGCCGGACGCGTTCGGATGATTGGGGCATGATGACTCCTTAGATGTAGTGTGATTTGTAGGCGACTGAAAAAACGTCCCGCCAGAGTACGACTGACCCGACGAGGCCCGCGACATTGCTGCCGACGCGCTCGGTGCGGGTTGCGCCGGAACCCGGCACGGCATTGATGATTTTTTGATAGACGGCATCGCGCAGCGCGTTGATGCCATAAACCCCGGACACTGGCATTTGCGCGACCAGAAGGCCGACGAATTGCACCGCGACCATTTGGCTGACGGCATTCATGGCCCGGTTTTCGCTAGCCTGTTCATCGACCGGGTACAGATAATAAGCCGGCGTGGCCTGCAGCAAACTGGCCATGTGCGTGACATGCACTTCCATGGCCGCCTCGTAGCGCTTGATGTCGTTGTGCCAGGTCACGGCCTGGTCGGCGATGTCGATGCCGCCGGCAACACCCGCGCCCTTGTAGCCAATCAACGCCGCTCGCACGGCATCGACCGTCGTGATGATGTCGGCCAGGGTTTCGGCCTGAATCGAGATCATGAAAATGTCGGTCGAGGTGATGATGTAGCCGTCCACGTCCTTGCGCTGGCTGCCGGTCTGCTCGTAGGTGACGGACGGATAAACGGGCGTGGCCGGCAGGTGATACGGGTAAACGCGGTTGCTGACGGCCGGGCCGATCAGGCCGGCCAGCAGGGCCGAGGTATCGACATCGGAACTGGTCACGCGCTCGGGCTGGATGACCTGCGCGATGCCTGGCACGGCACCAACGGCGGCAACGTAATAAGATAAATCGATCATCGCTGAATCCTGGCCAAATAATCGCGAACGCCGGTGTAAAACAGCCCTTCAACCTGGGATGCCGACTGTTCGTGAGTTTTTTTCATGAAGGGCATGGGACGCATGCCGGGATGGTTGATTTTTCGGGCAAACAGGCCTTTGCCGTCTGCCAGGATCATGGACTTGTCACCGCGCAGCCCTTGCGCTTTCAAGAACTGATGCACCCGGCTTTCCTTGCGCGGCAGGATCACGTGGGGCTTTGCGCCGCCTTCGGTAATGTTTGCCAGGCGGCCTTTGTATTGTCCTTTGATTTTGCGGTTTGGACCTACGACAACGGCCAGCGTGGCGCCGGCGCGACTCAGACCCAATCGGCTCATGGCCGACTTTGACAACTGACGGCGGCCAACGGCGGCTTTCAGATCGCCGGTTTCCTCTGGCGCATTGCCCTTCATCAGCTTGACATCGAGCGTTGCCACTTTGGCAATACCGGCCCGCACGGCTTTTATTTTCAGTTCTCCGGACAGCGTATTCAGCTGCTGTTGAATGGTTGCCGTATCCAGATCGATATTGATGTTGATCATGAGCGCTCCAGGCACATCAGATTGATCTCTTTGTTACGCTCGTCAATATTGAGCACATGCTGGATATCATAGAGCCTGCCGTCGTGGTTGACGCGCATCCGGCGAGTCACGCCGGCAACATAGGGCAGTTTTACGCGCGTGTCGGCGGCGCCGTTTTCGGCATGGGCAAGGAAATATTCGCGGCCACGCACAGGTTCTATGCTGGCCCAGGCGCTGGCAAATGTCGTCCAGGTTTCTGTCAGTTCGCCGCGTGCATCCCGGGTCTCAGAAACCTGTTCGATGGCGATGTAGTGACGGCGGAGCCCTGCTCTCATAAGAATCTCAGCATCCGATAGGGATTGAGCAGGCAGCGGGATCCGAACGGCAGTTCGCTGATGGCCGCACCGACGATGGAATCCTCCCGGTTTTCGTACAGATGACCGATCATCAGCAGCAGAGCAGCCTTAACAGGCCCTGGCACGTCGGCGGCGGACGCGTATCCGACCACATAGCGCACGCGCACGGCGTTGAGTTCGTCGCGCGTAGTGGGCCAAGTCTTGCCGTAGGCTTCGACGATCAGCGCCGGCTCGTTCTGAATGTGCGTCTGGTATTCGGCCGCATCCAGGGTTTGCTCGATGCCATCCCGGTCAATGTATTTGACCGAGGTGACGGACTGAACCGGCGGCTGCGGCAGCACGATCTGGCAGGGGAACGCATCGCAGTAATACTCCAGCGTTTTCTCGCATAGCGCCCGGTGCGTGTAATTCTCGGCCGCCTCGCGCGCGGCCGTGATCAGGGCCGTGATCAGGTCGTCCTCAGCGTCATGGGTAACGCGCAGATGCGCCTTGGCTTCATCCAGCGTGACAGGCTCGAAGGCGGGTTGAGTAACGATTGAAACTGGCATTATTTTTTGAATTCGCCGGCGCGGTTGAACGCACTGACCAGCCCGGACACGGATTTTTCCATTACCGGCCAGACGGTTTCAAAATCAGAAATCACCGGAAAAGTGTCGGTGGAAGCTTTGTATGCCGATTCGACAACTGAGCGCACGGCGGATAACTTGGCCTCGCCGTTGCCGGTTCCCGGCATGGCGGATTCAATCAGCTTGATGGCGTCGATCAGCAAGGGCAGGATCGATACGATGAGTTTTAAAATAGTCAGAAATTGCATGGGATTCTCGCGTTAAAAAAATCGGCACCGAATGCGTAATACTTGATAGTTCATCAGTGTACGTTGTTGTTATATTGTCGTGACAGACCGACGGCCGGCAATTTCACGCCTGTTTTCTTCGGACCTGTGAGCACAATATCGTTGTCAGCCACCAGAACACGATCAGATTTAACCGTGTCCTCTTTTCGGTTCGGGACGCTGATCGCGGTAAAGCCAAAATTTTGCTCGTGGATGATCTTGTTATCGACGATCCAAACATCAGTGCAGGACGCACAGCCAATCCCCATGTTGCCTACGTTGGCAACGGTGTTGCCTTTGATTACAACTCGGCTGAAAGACTCCTCGGCCGCATAGCCCGGATCGACGGCGATGCCCCAGCATGTTTGAGCTGAGGCACCGACATCCTCGCGAATGTTATTGTTTTCGATCAATAGGTCTTCCACCACGCCATGAATCACTAATGACGTGCCTTGGCAACGCCCTTCAACCATTGTGGATTGATAAATGTCGTTACCTTTAATTACCCAATCCTTGCCATTGGAAGCGTAGACATTGTGGTTAAAGATCTTCTTGCCCGAACCGTTATTGTGGAACTTGTTATTTTCAATCGTGATGCCATTACCGCCACCCAACCAGCCTGAGCCAGGATTGTTTTTAATCACGGAGTTTTTCAGCACGACGAACTCGTTAATCCTATTTGCTCCGGGGTTTGGCGGATTAGCGCCTGCTGAGTACATACCAATGTTGAAACTCTCAATAGTTACACCATCCACGGTAACGTGGTCCACGTCATTAAATAGGAAAATTCCGAACCCTGTCCCTGAGCCGACCAAATTCAGGTCTTTGACCACATAACCCTCGTCGTGGTCAGCGTTGCCCCCGTCTTGAAAGTTGAGACCGTTGGCGGTGGCATTGATAATCGGCGCAGGGCCGTCACTCCTGTAACTACCAATTGTGCAAGGTTTATCTGCGGAACACTTATAGTTCGCAAGGCGGACGCCAGACGACGTAAAAGACCCACCTTTGCAAAGCAGAATCGAGTCACCCGCCGCCATCGTGTTGAACCTTTTCGCGGCAAAATCGAAAGTGGCCCAAGGACTTTCTTGAGTGCCAGGGTTTTTATCATTCGCGCTATTACTATTGCAGACGTAGTAATCCTGGGAAAATGCAGGCACGGGAAAAATACTAAAAAAACCCAAAATCAATATTATTTTTTTCATTTTTCAATTGTTTTCAAAATTTATAGATCAAAAAAAACGCCCGGTTAAGGGCGTCTTTTAGTTCATCGGCTTATTGCGGCTTCTCTTCTATGTTGCCAGGTGCATTGTCAGCATCGCTTTCCGGATCGGTGCCATTAGTGCCATCCGGATCTGCGCCACTATCAGCGCTAGGTTCCTGCTCTTCTTGAGCGCCGCTATCGATAACAGCATAACCGCGGCGCATCCAATGCTCCGCCGAATCCTCGCGCAGCTCGTGAACTTCGCCGGCATAAAACACAGTGCCAGATCCGTCCTTTGGCCTGGCCTCGCGCACGAAACGCACGCTAACTTTTTTGACTGTCTGTCTTTTAGCCATGGCTCACCTAGTTAACAATAGCCGACGGCGGCGTAGCCTGCGCATAGCGCGCACCGCTAAGGATATAAACGACACTCAGAACGGTGTTGCTTGCATTGCCCGTGCCTACACGGACGCAATCAAAACCACCGTCGATATCCAGCTCAGCCGCGTCGACTTCAATCACGTACATCAGGTTTTTGTTGTCCGTTTCGTCGGTGGTGAAGGTGTCGCTTTCGACGTCCGTTTTAGTCAGCGCATCGCTAGCGGCAGTGTCCTCATTAACCCAAACACGATCAATCCCAAGTGCTTTTTCGTCAGTTCCCGCGACGGCGGTCGCCTGTTTCAGCGTGATTGCCGAACCGGTAACGGTCGCCCCGTTGTCGACGGTGATGATGGCGGTCAGGTGCGTGTAGTTTTTCAGGCTGACGTAGTCAGGTGTTGACGACGACGGCGTGATCGGCGCCAGGCCTGTGACGATCTTTGTCTTTTCGACAAGCAATGCATTTTTCATTTCGTTATCTCCAGGGCCGGAACGCGAACGTTCCGGCTATAAATAATGGAAAAATATTAGCCGCGCTCCGCCAGGGCAACGAAGCAGCCTAGTGTGTTGTTGCTGTTTTTCGGCGTGACGGCCTCTGCCCACCAAGGCTGTCCGCCGATACGCATGATGAAGCGATAGGCCGCCATGTCATAGTCGAAGAACAGATGCATCGACACGTCGGAGCGGATGCCAGCCGTTTTTGTGACCGTCATGTACTGGCTCAGGTCGGCTAGGATGATGTCGCCCAGGTCGCCCAGGGTTTTGCACGACTGCACCGGAATCACTGGACGGCCGAACAAGGTGGCGTACGGCGATCCAGCCAAGCCATTGGCTGGCAGGTAGGCCGGCACGCTGGAGCTGGTGCCTTCGAATGACAGTTGCAGCAATTGCGGCTCTATGTCCTGATTGATCAGCCACACGGCGCGGCTTCGGCAAGGGCCGTACATGCGCGACCACATTTTGACCAGGTTTTTATAGTTGATCGTGTCGGCAGTCTGGCTGCTCTCTTTGGCGACAGACACGAGACAGCCCGCGTTCAGAATGCCCAAAGGCGTACCGACGCCGGATCCCGCGATGATCGCGTCCTGAATCTTGAAATCGAAAACTTCCGGCACGCGGCGGCGCAGATAGGTATCCAACGCTGGCGCATCTTCCATCAGCTCTTCGGTCACCGGTACCAGGGCCGACAGCTTGTTCAATTTGATAGTGCTCTCGCCCAGACTCGGCTTGGATTGGCCGATCTGGCCGCCTTCCGACTCCCAGTAGGCCTGCATGCCGCTCGTCCCCCAGGGCGTCGCTTCGTCTTTGGGCATGGTCAGGGTGTTGCTTGAGCTGGTCATCTGGTCAGTGCGGGCCAGCAAGGATTCCTCGCCCATAACCTTCGTGATGATCGCCTGCCGGAAATCGGGCGGCACCAAGAAGCCGCCATCTGCGCCGGATGATTCCGAGCCGAACGAGGTCGGCGCATTTTGCATCAATCGCGGATCGATGTTGCCGCCGCGCGAGGCCCGTACTGCCGAAGCAAATTCTCCCAGGTTGCGCCAACCCCATCGACCGCGCTCTTCGGGGCGCTCGATGACCTGCGCGCGCGGGTGGCTTCTGTGCTGGCCGCTTTGCGCCTGCGGCTGTCCAGACGGCGCCCGGTTCTGCGGCTGCGGGTCTTGCGGCTCGGTCTGGCGGCCCATGGACTGCCGAAGCTTGTTAGATTGCGCGTTGATGCGGTTTCGCCGCCCGATTTCCGCCTCGATATGCTCGAATTCGGCGAAAATAGCATCCAAAGACCGCGATTCATCATCGCTCAGGTCGCGTTTTTCGGCATCGGCCGCCGCCTGAATGGATTGAGCCTGTTCGTTCAGATCCAGTAACCGGTCCTGCAGGGCCTCCAGTTTTTCATCGCGGAATGTGTCGTCGTTGAAAAATCGGAATCCGTTCGACAGAGCGGCTGCCAGTAAAGCTTGCAATAAAAGCATGTTTTTACCTCTGTTTTTAGTTTGAATTTGCGGTTTCCCGCCGTTTTTTTGCCTACCGCTCGCGGCCAGGTCGGTTTTGCATGGCCACCTTGTTAAGTCTGGCCATGGTGTATTTTCGGTTGCTGAGATTGGGCCTTGCCGCATCGTCAACTGTTTTTAAAAAATCCTGCGGCACGTTCTTAAAGCGCTTGGGATCGAACTGCGCCGCCAATTTCTCGATTTTGGCGTCGGTGATGTGATCGATGAAACCGAACGCCAAGGCTTCGTCGGCGGTCATCCAGGTTTCCTGCGTCATCAGATCGCCGATTTTGTCGTTTTCCATGCCGGTCTTTTTGGCGTAGGTGCCAACCAGATTGGACTTGATGGTGTCCATCAGATCGGCCTGCTCGCGCAGTTGGGCGGCGTTGCCGACGGCAAAGCCCCAGGGATCGTGAATCATGAACATGGCGTTGTCGGCCATGTTGATGGTATCGCCGGCCATGGCGATGATGGAGGCGATCGACAGCGCCATGCCGTCAATGTTTACCGTGACGTGCGCTTTGTGTTTTGCCAGGGTGTTGTAAATCGCCACGCCGTCGAACACGTTTCCGCCAGCCGAGTTGATACGGAGGTCGATCTCGTCGATATCGCCGAGCGCGTTCAGTTCCCTGGCGAACGATTTTGCGCCAATGCCGCCGTAATAGTCTTCGCCGATATCGTCGTAAATCAGGATTTCTGCGCTTTTGTTGCCCTTTGCCTGTATTTTCAACGGAATGATGTTCTTGTCGCGCTTGCCGGCGCTATTGTAGATGGCGGTTTGTCTTATGTTCATGCGGAGTCCTGTAGTGCTTCGGTTACCATGGAGATGAGTATTTCGGCATTATCGATGCCGCGCTGCTGGGCGCTTAAATCGTGTTTTCTTCGAATGATGGCCTGCGAATCCGCCAGGTGATAGTCGGCGTATTCAGCAATAACGCTGTTTAGCGTGGCCTCATCGAAGCTGGCATGAAGCGCCGTGAACAGAGCCAATACGGGCGCTTTCAAATCCCGCTCGATGTATTTACGGTGATAATCGGCATTGTATTTTTTGTGCCCGTCATAGCTGGCTTGTTCTCGGCGGGCGATGCGGTCAATGGCGTCAACGATGACGATGCGGTGACTGTTGATGGCACTGGTGTTTTGCGGATCCGCTGACGCCGGTAATGATGACTCTTCTCCGACCTTATCTAGCGTGGTCAGGTTGAGCTGCACCAAGCGCTTGTCGCCGATGGCGCCGATTGGGTCGAGGTCCTCGAAGGCACGGATCTCGTTCACGCTGAATGCGCCAAGGTTGGCCATTTCCCGATAAAACTCGGCACGGCTTTTCGAATCGCCGCGCATCAACGCATTGAGCGCCAGTTTGCTGTAATACTGACCTTGGCGTCGGCCAAACAGCTTGTAATTGGCCTCCTGCTCCCAGCGGATTGCCCAGGGCGTCAGTGTGTCGACGACCACCTCGATGCTCTGATGCTCGATATTGCTGAATGTCGCCCGATCCAGGTCCGCAAGCTTGTGTGGCGGCAGGCCGTACCAGCGAGCGACATCGCTGATCTGGAATTTTCGCGTTTCAAGAAACTGGGCGTCGCCCGGGGGAATGCCGATTGATTTCCATTCCATGCCTTCTTCGAGAATGGCCGGCTTATGCGCCGATTTCGGCCCTACATGCCGGCCTTCCCAATCTTTTTTCAGCCGTTCATATGCCTGGTCGGATAGCGTACCGGGCATCGTCAAAACACCACCAAGCGTGCTGCCGTTGCCAAAGAAGGCGGCGCCGAATTCCTCAGCCGCCATGCCAATGCCGATTGACCTGGCGGCCATTGAGATAACCGAGTATCCAACAAGACCATCGAAGCCGAGCCCGTGCAGGTGAAACATGCGCTCGGCGGGAATATAAACTGTATCGCCCTTGCCGCTGATCCGGTAGACGATAGCGCCGTCCGGCGCCCGCATGACTTCGACGCGATCCGGCGATATCGGCCACAGCGCCACCGGTTCTCCGCCGATGCCGGTTTCGATTTCGGCATAACCATTTCCCCACGAGAGCGCCCAGGCCATCAGGGTTTCCCTGAATGCAAAGGCGCTCATTTCGGAATTCGGCCGGGTATGCAGCAAATAACGCAATTCGTTGTTGACTCGCTGCCGACTACCATTCGCGCTCTGGCGGTAAACATCGAATGGCAATACGGCAATCTGTGCGGATATGTAGCTGATTGCCCTGAATACGGCGGAATACGTCAGCGCGTTGTCATGATCCACGCGAACGCCGGCTTGTTTGGACGCAAACCAGGAGCGGCCGCCTTGCGGATTACTTTGAGTATGCGTGGGCCTGTTGAACAGATTCTTAAGAAACATCGTGTCTATTATTTTTGGCGCCGACGATCGACATAACGAGCAGTAAAGCGCCGCATACCATCAGCGCGACTGCCGCTCCATATTGCAGATAAATGCCGGCGGCGATCATGACGAGCGCCGCAAGGCCGGTTATTTCATAGATCATAAGGTTCTCAGTCCGTGCTTTTCGTAAGTGCTGGTGTTGTCTTCTTTCGGCCGGGTCGACATGCCGACAGCCATGACCGCTGAAACAATCCCGTCTATGCGGCCGGTTGATTTGTCTTTTGCCAGTTTCTGGTTTCCGGCAGGATCGGTAACAATAACGGCATTAGCAGCGCACCAATTCAGGCCCGGGTTGCCGTTATGCTTGACTTTCGCATCCAGCAGCCGGGTTTCAAATTCTGTGACAGCCGGCGCCATATCCTTGAAGCCTTGCCCGAAGCCTTCCATGTTGAGTTCGACGCCTTCATTGCTCAGCTGCTGCTTGAAGTCCTCGATGCGCCAGCGGTCGTAGCCGATAATGGCCAGGTCGAACTGGCTGCTGATTTCAGCGAGCCGATGAATCACGAACAGCTTGTTGACGGCCTTGCCTGGCGTCACTTCCAGATGGCCATCGCGAACCCAAGTCAGGTAATCGACGCCGTCCCGGTCACCTTTTTCCTTCAGGCCGTCTTCCGGAAGCCAGAAATACGGCAATAATCGCCAGAATGGATCTGATTCGGTCGGCTCGAACAGCAACACCAGCGCCGTCAAATCCTGCGTGCTTGACAGGTCGAGTCCGCCGTAGCATCGCCGGCCGCGCAGGTCGTTGACGCTGTATTGATCCTGGCAAGCAAACCAGATATTAGATGATATCCAGGGCGATTCAGCGTCGACCCACTGCGAGAAATTGAGCCGCCTGACAATGGATTCCTTTGCCGGCATGCCTTTGGCCTGCGTGACTTGTTCTTCCAGGTATTGGCGCTGGATCGTGACGCCCAGGCTCGGGTTCGTCTTGATCCAGCAGCTATCATCGAGCAGTGGATCCTCGTTTTCATCCAGGGCGCAGACGTAGGAAAAAAAGCTGTCGTCCTGGATCTGGCCTGCGGCCACTTTGGTGGCGTAATCGTGATAATGCCAGCAGACGGTGTTTTTGTTGTGTCCGCTATTGGTGATCATAAAGATCAAAGCCTGCCGGCGCCCCTTTGTGCCGGCCCGCATCATCTCGACGACATTTGCGGTTTTGTGCTCGTGGATCTCATCCAGCAGGGCGACGTGCGGACGTGGACCCGATTGGCCGTCGTCTGCGGATATCGGCCGGAAAAACGAACCCGCATCTAGATACGACAAATTCCAGCATTTTTCGCCGGTACCAGATTTGGTCAACCGATAGGATAGTTCCGGCGACAGGTCGCACATGGCAACGGCATCGCGGAACAGGACCATGGCCTGATCCTTTTTTGTTGCGGCTGCGTAGATTTCAGCGCGCGATTCGTCATCGGCCACCAAGCCGTACATGCCGATGCCGGCGGCCAGCGGGCTTTTTCCCGAGCCTTTCGAAGTCTCGACGAACGATACGCGGAACCGGCGGTAACCGTCGGCATTCACCCAACCGAACAGACTGCCGATGATAAATTTCTGCCAGGGCAGCGGATCGTAGGGCACACCCTCGAAATCGCCGCCGTTAAGACAGAGCACTTCCTGGAAGAACTCGATGACCCAGTTGGCTTTCTCGACATCAAAAAAAAAGCCCCTTTCGGAGCCTGTTTTCAGATCGTTTAAGTGCCGACGGCACGCATCCCGGACATGAGGCCCGGCAATGATGCGGCCTTCCGTGACATCCAGGGCGTATTGGGTTACCGGGTCGTTATTTTCCGCCGAAGAATCGTCCAGGGTTTGGCTTGTCATCTTCGAATAAATCGTTCTGTTCCGGCACTTGGGCCTGTTGTATTTTTGCGCGGTTTGCCGGCGTCATGCCGAACTCGGCCATCCAGCGGTGCATTTGCTCGGTAGCGCGATTGCTGATCTGCAGCCAAACCGACATCTGTTTGAATCCGTTCGGCGTCAGGTCATAGAGACCTGCGCCCTTGATGCCGGTTTTCTTGCCAGCGTCGCTCAGTTCCTTGATGCGCTGCTCGGCCTCGACCCAACGCGCATAGGCTTGGCAATACGCGGCCAGGGCGGCACGATCAAGCTGAGTGATGATGCGTATTTTCAGCAGCTCTGGCGCAACGCGCTTCCATTCTTTCTTTGCCTCGGCGGATAGATGAGCTGGGCAATCAGGAATTTCGATTTCCGGACTCAACACGCCGGCAGCTTTAGTCATCGGACGATGCCCGCGATTGCCGGTCAACATCCGGACATTATCGGGCATCGCCTTTGGGCCTCTTAATCCCATGTCAAACTCCATGTGTAATTGATATACCCCCCTCCCAAAACTCGCGGCGCTGCAAAAAGAGA
>JALOAH010000144.1 GCA_023228865.1 Porticoccaceae bacterium
GTTACGGCGAGCTGACGGCAGATTCCCAGCACGTGGTGGAGAAGATCTACGCCTTTGCCGGCCGGCCCCTGAAGGACCAGGTGCGGGAGGCCGTCGCGCGCTGGGAGGCGGAAAACCATCAGCACAAGCACGGTGTGTACAAATACTCCCTGGCGGATTACGGCATTACCCCTGAGATGGTGAATGAAAAATTCCGACCCTATGTGGAGCGCTTCCGGGAATATCTCTGAAAATAGCGGGAACCGGCCCGAAGGGTGCTTACTTAAGAAGAACGAATTTTAATTCAATGCGTTGAGGTAATTTCACAGGGTCCATTGTTTCAGCAGCCTGGTCTTGGCCGGGCGCCATTCGGAGCCGGCCCCGGTTGTCTTCGTTTTTTAACAATAAACAAGAGGAAAAAAAACCATGAACCCTCTCTTTGGCACCCCGGATACTTTCCCGCTGGACGCCGTTGTCCCCGCCCCATGGCAACTCGTTTTTACCATTGCTTTTGGCATTCCCGCTTTTGCCTTTTGCATTTATGCCATCTACCTGCTCATCAAAGAAAAAGACCTGGTGCCGCTGCTGATCATGATCGGCGCGGCAATTGCCACCTACGAAGAACCCATCGTCGACGTGCTGGCCAAATGCTGGTGGCCCGCGGTGGGGCAGTGGACCGCCATCGAAGCCTTCGACCGCCCCATTCCCTGGCTGTGCGTATTCGCCTACATGGCCTATTACGGCGGCATGGTGATACTGCTGGCCAGGGCCTTTGAAAAGGGGGTGAGCAGAAAACAGTTTTTCACTGTTTTCTATATCGCCATTATTGCCAATGTAGCCATGGAGCCGATCCCATTAAACCTTGGCTTGTGGATGTATTACGGAGACCAGCCCTTTGCCATTTTCGGCTACCCTCTCTACTGGCCGGTAAACAACGCCCTGGCGGCCATGGTCACCGCGACACTGATATACAAGCTGCGGCCCCATCTGCGGGGGTTTTCCCTGTTGCTGTTATTGCCGCTGGTTCTCACCGGAAACCTTATCAGCAACGCCGCGGTAATGTGGCCTGTCTGGACGGCCCTCAACTGGCCCTACGGCTATGCGGCCACCATTCCCGCCGCCCTGCTCACCTTCGCACTGTGCGCGGCAGCGGCACGGGTGCTGGCGACTATCGTTGCCACCAACAGGGTCTCCGAATCCATCAGCCCCGGCTCGCCTCATCCGGCTTAAAACCTGAAACCTGCAACTGTTCCAGAAGGAAATGAAAACCATGCCCACACCTTTCGACAAATTCAGCCTTTCCGGAAAAACCGCCCTGGTGACCGGCGGCGCCACCGGCCTTGGCCTGCATATGAGCCGAGCCATCGGCCAGTGCGGCGCCAGGGTGCTGATTGCCGCGCGCCGCGAGGACGTTCTACGAAGGGCCTGCGAGGAACTGATGGCGGATCCTTTTATCGATCTCGTCAGCTGGCGCACCGTGGATCTCGGCGACAGGCAAAGTGTGGATGCCCTGGCACAATACGCCACCAGCGAATTCGGCGGCGTGGATATTTTTATCGGCAATGCGGCGGGCACTTACACGGAACAGCTTGAGGATATCGATTTTTCTACCGTGGACGATGGCTTCCAGGCCAACGTGATCGCCAACATGCAACTGGCGAAGGCCTTTCTGCCGGGCATGCGGGAACGGAAATGGGGCCGCTTCATTTTCAGTTCGTCCATCGCCAGCACCATGGTCGGCCCCAGGGAGGGAACCGCCACCTATTCGGCGACGAAATCCGCCCTCAACAGTTTCAACCGCGTGATCGCCACCGATATGGGCCACGACAACATCACCGCCAACACCCTGCTGCTGGGCTTTTTCGAAACGGATATTCTCAGCAATGGCATCAAGCACATCGAGAACATGCAGGGGCCGGAAGCGGCGCGGAAATTCGTCAACGACTTCGTCAGTGTCACCGCGCTCGGGCGCTTTGGCGATCCGGCGGAAATCGAGGGGCTTATCCAGCTTCTCGCCAGCGACGCCGGCAGCTATATCACCGGCGCCAGCATCTCCATCGACGGCGGCATGAGCGTCATGATGCGGCCACTGCCAGTGAGCTAGGGCCTGCGCACTACTGGCAGGTCACTCCGCCATCCACGACAAACTGCGCGCCGGTGCAAAAGCGCGCCTCATCCGAGGCCAGCATAACAACCACGCTGGCGACTTCTTCCGGCTCACCGATACGGCCTGCGGGCGTTCCCTGCAACAGCGTGGAAAGTAGTTCTTCCTTGTCCGCACTGGGCACCGTCATGGGCGTGCGGATCAACCCCGGATGGATCGAATTTACCCGGATACCGCAAGCCGCGAATTCAATGGCGGCAGCCTTGGTCATGCCCGTTACGGCGAATTTGGAGGCGCAATAACTGATGGAATCCGGCGCGCCATTGATGCCGGCGATGGAGGAGATGTTGATGATTGAACCGCCACCCGCGCGCTTCATGGAAGGTAGCACCGATTTCATGCCAAGAAAAACTGCGACCTGGTTGACATCGATGGTGCGCCGGTAATCCCTCTCGCTCAGGGTTTCAATGGGGTTCATTTTCACAACCCCTGCATTGTTCACCAGCACCGATACCGGGCCAAATACCGACTCCGCTTTATTGACGGTTTTTATCCAGTGCTCTTCACTGGTGACATCCTGGTGAACGAACACGGCATTGCCGCCCAGGCTTTGCGCCGTTGCCTTTCCCTCACCATCGAGCACATCGGTAAGCACCACCCGCGCGCCCTCTTCCACCAGGCGTTTTGCAAAGGCGGCGCCCATGCCACGCGCCGCGCCCGTGACAATTGCAACCTTGCCGGAAACCCTGCCCATGACGACTCCTCCTTAGTTGGCGTTCCAGAAATCCAGCAATGCTTTCGTATCCTGGGGATAAACATCCAGATGACAGATTGCCCCGTCCCTGACCGTATAGATTTCCACATAGGGCATGGCGATTTTTGTGCCGGTCTTGCGTGACGTGAAGGTAATGTCCATGGATGCGGCAACCTTTTCATCCGTGCCCAGCAATTCGCAGCGGCCAATGGCGATGGTGAATTTCCCGAGGATGCTGGCATACACCTTGTCGCGGAATTCCTCCATACCCTGGTACACACCGCCATAGGGCAATGAACCCGGCTCAATCACCACAATCTCGTGATGTACGCAAGCCATGGCGCCTTCGCCATCGCCGCGCAATACCGCATCCAGCATTGCCCTTACCACCTGCGCCGCATTTGCCATTTTCACCCTCCTTGCATCAGCCCGCCAAAGCGCTCCAGATAATCCGCAAAGGCTGCGCGGATTTCATTTTCACGCAAGCCAAGTTTCTCCAGGCTGTATTCGTGCCTGCCGTGCTTGGCAATGGGATTTCCCGCCTCCCAGGCCGCCATGGCTTTTCTGGCTTCAGGGCTTAACTCCACACCAGCCGCGAAATAGATTCGCTCGATGACACCGTGAATATCGTTGACGATTTCACTGTAGCCCACGTCCACAAAACGGTGCCGCTTTTCCAGCACGGGGCGTTGCGCCATATAACCTTTCATTTGCTTTTCCATGTGCCTGAGGACAAACCGTGCCGCTTCCCTGTCGTCAATGTCGTCCGCGTACATTTTCCAGCTCGCCGCGGTAAGGGCGCCCAGCGACGGGATGGTGGAAAGGGGATCGCGATGGCAGTGAACGACAGTGGCCTCTGGAAACGCCGCAAACAATTCATGCAGATAAGGCAGGTGCTCGCAGGTTTTCAGCAGCCAGGGCTTTTGCGGGGAGCCATCCTGCCACTGAAACATCCGCAACAGCTTGCCCAGGTATCTGTACCAGGGAGAGAAATCCTGCTGTTCAAGCCAATTTTCGAAGCCGGGCACCTTTGCCGAATAGCAGGGGTTCCAGCCCCGCATCACCAGATCCGCCATGAACACTTCCTCGTCCGCCGCCATGGCATCCATGGGATGGCCGGCGAAAAAATCCGGTGCGTTGTCGCGCATGGCCTGCACCACCGCCTTGGCGATATCGATGCGAGGATCGTTTACGGCGGATTCGCCGTCGCCCGCCAAAGGCGCGGGGTTGAGAATTTTCCACAGCGGCAGTTTCTGCAACCCCGGGTCCTCCGCCATCACCCGTTGCAGCTTGGTGGTTCCCGAGCGGGGCAGGCCGACAATAATGATGGGGCCACGGATTTTTTCAGCGAGGATTTCCGGGCGGCGCCTGAACAGGCCGTCGAGACGCAGGCGGTTGCACAGCGTATTGACCAGGCCGTGGCGCTGCGCTTCAAGGCCTGCGTCATTCAAGCCTGCTTCTCTGTTAAGCGAATCAATCAGTACCCGCAGGCCTGGAACAATTTCCGGCGCGGAAAATTCAGACCGTCCTGTCACAAGGATTACTTCATCGATTAATGCATCAATCGCTATTTTTGATCTTGCAGGATCTGGACAATACATATTCAGCATCTATTCTCTTTGTAATTTAAATATTACTGAAAGCAAAACAAACACGCGGAAGCTAAAAATTGAATTTCACATCAATCCCATAAGTTCTTGGAGCACCCCATGAGCCTCGAATTCCGGCAACATTTGCCACCAGATCATCAAAATATTTTTCGTCAGTCAAATTGTTTCCCCAAACAGAAATCTTCCAGCTTTCACCAGGAGTAATGTAACTAATTTTTGCGTTCAAAATACCATAACCATCTTGCTGTAGTTTTTTACTCAAAGGATCGGCAATAAAATCAAAATTGTATTTATCTTTGTAAGAATAAGTTACCACCACAGGAATCAATCCATCACCAACAGAAAAATCATGTTGCAATGATAAAAATGCTGACCAATCAGGGGCTCTTAACATCGACTCTCCGCTGGCGTCAAACAGAACGTCCGACATTCCAGGCAAAAATGGATTTCCGGTTAAGGTCGAATTAAAAACCTTGGCGTTGGCATCGTAGTCTTTATATTCTGTTTCAAGAATATTGAGCCCCGCAGTTATTTGAGTTCTATCCGTTGCAAGCCATTTCAGATCAATATCCACTCCAAGAATTTCAGCATCCGCGGCATTATCAGTTATAGCTCCCGCCGAACCATCTCGCGGAGCTCTTGTTACCTGTAGATCTGCATAGTCGTAGGAATACAGCGCAGCATTGAGTTGAACCCTGTTGCCAGGCGACTGTATTTTCAACCCAAGCTCGACCATATCGAGTATTTCTGGAGCCAAGACTTGGGAAGTTGCCGCTGGATAATTATAGCCCCCACTCTTGAACCCGCGAGCATAGGTTAGATAGATCATTCCACGATCAAAGCTATATTCCAACGTTGCCTTTGGTGTAAACTCGCTCCAATCAGCCTTATCATTATATGGAACTGGTACTGCTGTAACAGGAGCTATGGACGAAGCCCTTGCAACTACCGTTTCTTCTCTTCATTCCAACGCCCGCCAAGTGTAACCGCCCAATTTTCACTAAAATTCCACGTTGCCTGACCAAACACCGCCCAGGCGGTTGTCTCTACATTTTGGAGACTTTGAGAAATGATGAATGGCAAGCCAACGTCCACTTGCGCGTCGTAATTTGCGTCACTGTTGTAAAAGTATGCACCCAGAAGCCATTCCAAGCTTTCACCATCATTGGATACAAGTTGAAACTCCTGAGAAAATGCATCCTCGTCCTCAGATGCATATGCATCAACCACTGCAGTACTTGTCCCGTCCGCATCAGTACCAAAAACCTGTTCAAGCTCGGAATAAGTAGTGACGGATACCACATCGAAATAATCCAATACGACATCAAATCGCAATTGCGCAGAAAATTCATCTCCCTCATTCTTTTCATTTATTGCTGTTGCTGCCTTATCACGACTTGCACCAGAAATACCGCCCGCTACTATTCCTGTATTTAACCCCGGAGGGCTCAAATCTACAACATCAATCCCATATAGATCGTTTCTTTCCCAGTAATCCAATGTCAATCTCGCTGTCGTATTATCCGCCATTTCCCAGCGAAATTTTCCTCTAAACGCTTTAAAATCTTCGTCATCCAACTCAGACTTACCACCTGGAAATATGTTATCAACGTACCCGTCTCTCTGTTTAGTAAGTGCTGTAATACGCGCACCAAATGTATCAGAAATAGGCACACTGACAGTACCAGAAAAATTATAGTAATTGTAGTTGCCAGCACTTACAGAAAGAGAACCTCCAAACTCATCATCAACATCTTTCGTGACTACTCTGATTGCACCACCAGTTGCATTTCGCCCATAGAGAGTTCCTTGCGGGCCTTTGACCACTTCAATTCGTTCGACATCAGAGAATTCAAACATATACCTGATTACCCATAATTCTCAGCCAGCTTGAGCAGCCGCCCCGGCATCGGCGGCGTCCGCACCGCCGCATAAACCAATCGGGGCAGCAGACGTTCCAGCCGATAGCGACGATTGAAGCGATACGAAAACTCGGCCAAGTAGCGGGGTAGATGCTTGGCACTCATTGCATGATAAACGCCATTCATCGCCCGCTTCACGTTGCCCAGAGCCGTGTTTACCCAAGTAAAGGCCTCCAGGGCCACACTGTGGGGGCCGCCACCGGTGATAATCCGAGTATGTACGCAGCCCGCCGCCTCCACTTGCTGGAAACAGTCCAGTCCATCAGAGACCACTCGGGTGCCAGGGACCAGATGCCGCTTCGCCCAGGCCTCGATCTCGGTGCGACGAAACCCTTTCACTACCGTCATTCGTAGGGCAATGGGATGGCCCTGATCGTCCACCGAGACGGCCGCCACGAACGGTATTTTGTTGGGCGACCCGCGACCGCGCTTGCCACCCCGACATTCACCTCCCCAATAGGCGTCGTCCAACTGCACGGTGCCAGACAAGGGGGTTTTGTCATCTCGCTCCTTCATCACCTGCATCAGTTTCTGCTTGATACTCCAGGCGGTGTTGTAGCTAACCCCCAGTTGGCGGCGCAGCGCCATGGCGGATAACCCGGTCTTGGCCTGGGTGAGCAGATGGATGGCGAGAAACCAGGTGGTCAAGGGCAGTTTGCTGGCG
>JALOAH010000145.1 GCA_023228865.1 Porticoccaceae bacterium
GTCAGCCCCAGCTCCTGCTTTATCTGAATGCCCAGGATCGAAAAAATAGTCCAAACAGCAAAGCAGAGGGTAAAGGCGAAGGTGGACAAGAAAAGCGCGCGCCGCTGATCGCGTTGAGTCATGGCGCCAAGATCGTGCATCATGTGTCTCCAGGAATTAACCCGATAGATTAAAGGGATACTGACACCATACTAGAAGGAATTAGTTGCCACGCCTATTGAACCCAAGAGACATTAGTTGCTACCACTCAAGGGGTAGCCGGGGTGCATATTGCGCCAGTTAACAGCATTTTAGTGGGTAATGTGCGAGTTGCCGCGTTCAGATCCGCACTGCCTTAGCAGGTCTAAGGCGCAAGGGATGGCCGCGACCAGGGTGCAAAGAGTTGGTCAAAAACCGGCAAGGGGAACGGGCACCCCTTAACGACGCTGTAACGCCTTTAGCCACAGGACTTCATGGGTATTTACTCCGTGGGAGAGGGGATCATTGCCGACGGGCACTTGCTGTTTCCCGAGAGCGCCGTGTTTCACCATGGAAGCCGCTGCCGCTTTAAGGCCGTGACTTTCTGGGGGAGACAATACGGTAAACCCTTTCCACCAACCGGGATACACCCTGGCTGGCGAAGGACGGGTTTTGCCCCAGCACATCCTCCTCAAAGAGCAGGTCAATATCGCAGCCCGCGAACAGGCGGCGAACCTCCTCATCCCCCAGACTGAAAGGCGGTCCTTCCCGTTCATGGCGTGGATACTCCAGGGTTACCAGCAACATGCGCCAGCCAACCGGGAGCAGTTGCCCCAGATGGCTGACATAGCGCCGGCGCATGGGTTCGGGCAGGGCGATGAGCGCCGCCCGGTCATACACCAGACTGATTGCGGGGAGATCTGCGGCAGTCAAGGCGAAATAATCGCCACAGTAGAGGGTGAGTCCCTGCCCCCTGGCGGTGGCAAAGCGATCATCCGCCGACCAGGCCAGGTTCAGGGATTGCTCCACGCCAAGGGCATCGAGGGCTCGCCGCGACAGCTCCACGCCCGTCACCGGGTGACCGGCGTCCCGCAGCCAGATCACGTCGGCGCTCTTGCCGCAGAGAGGGACGAAAACGCCGCTGCCGGGAACGGGTTCCAGGGCTTGCCACCAGCTCGTAAGCAACGGGTTCACGTCGGGGCGATGGAAGCCGGTCTCTCCCCGCCGCCATTTGTCGTGCCAGAAATCTGCGTCCATCGAGGCTGTCCTCCAGGCTGTGATCAATACGGAGAGTCAGTCCCCGGGAGCCAGTTTATAAGTCCAGATCCAACCGCCATCACGGGTGATGATGGTGTCATTTGCCGGATCCAGCTGCAACGTCGAGCCCGCGGCAGCGGGCATGGCGAGCAGGGTTGGCGCCGGAATCTGGAGCTGGATGATGTCCTGACCCTTGGCAGCGGGAATCGCCTCCCGCTTGCCAGCGCACATTACCACGACGTTCGCTGGTGCATACTCACGGGTGGCGGTCATGTGCAGATAACCGCCAAGACCATTTTCCAGTCCCGTCAGGGTAAAGTGTTCGTATGGCCCGGTGAGAATCGGGGGATCGCATTTTTTTTCCAGATTCTGAAGATTCTTGACCCCGGACTTGAAATTCTTGAACACAGGTTCGCCAACCAGCAGCGCGCTGGTTTGATCCCATGTGAGTAAAATTTCCACCCGGTCGCTGACATCCCCCTTGCCACTGTTGCCACCCTTCACCACAATGGTTCCGCTATCCCGGTACTCTCCCTCAATATGGTATTTTACCGTCGTCACGGCAGCCCACTTCATCATGATGTTCTGATCGAACTGGGCGAAACAGGTGGCGCTGAAAAGCGTTACAGCGCCGAGGAATGAAAGCCTTGAAAGGAAAGTCATTGCGGGTGCACACATAATCTTTTCCGTACGCGTTGTTCAACAGGGCAGGATGAAGGAGAGAATAGACTTACCCGCGGCAGAACGCTACAACGAAGGAACGAAAGTGGTAAAGAACGAAAGGAGATCTATTCCTCAGCCGACACTGTTGTGGCTTACCTGGCCAACTGCAGCCATTCAATTGCCGGCAATTGAAGCCGCCGGATTAAAGTCAGATACCACTGTTGCGTCTTTATTTTGCGGCCATGAGCCGCATCTGCTGTAACAGCCATCATTTATATCCGTTGCGGAGAAGTAAAACTCAGGTCATGTATAATTTTTGAAGTCACTGCCAATAATGTCAGGGTCGTGCCTGAATGATGACAAACACCCTTGGCAAAGAACATACTATGGCAGCTTAACTTCCTGCCAAGCGTTGGCTGTGCCAACACTGTACTGGTTTAATAACGGGTTTGATTAACCATGGCCAACGAACACCCAAAAGCGCAAGCCACAAATATCATTCATAATCGCCGCCACCGGGATCAGTTTGGCAGCCCGTATTCACCAATCTATAACACAACAACCTACAGATTTCCGAATACGGATAGCCAGCGGGATGTTATCGAGGGGCACAAGCCAGGCTATCTCTACACTCGATGGGGCACCAATCCGACCATTGAGGAGCTGGAACAGGGTCTTGCCGCACTGGAAGAGGCAGATGCAGGACTGGCGTTTGCCTCCGGCATGGCCGCAATTTCTGCAACCATCCTTGCCCATGGCCGACAGGGCGTCGTCTGTGTCGGCGATATTTACGGCGGCACACAGGAGTTGCTCATCAACCATTGCCAGCCCCTGGGTATTCCCGTTTCCTTCCTGCTGCAAGCCAATGCCGAGGATCTCGAGGCGGCGTTGACCCGACCGGGGATGCTGGTGTTTTGCGAGACACCGACCAACCCCACTCTTACCGTGATTGACCTCCAGGCCATGGCTAGAATCACCCGCAAAAAAAACGCCCTTCTGGCAGTGGACAACACCTTTGCATCACCCATCAACCAGCGCCCACTGACACTGGGGGCAGATCTCGTTGTTCACAGCGCCACCAAATACCTGGGCGGGCACAGCGATCTCACTGCAGGCGCCCTGATGTCATCCATACCATTAATCAATACAGTTGCCGCATGGCGTAAAAGCCTTGGTCAGCTGCTCTCACCGGAGACTGCCGCCCTGCTCTCCCGCAGCCTGCGCACTTTGCCCGTGCGAATCCGGCAACACAACGAAAATGCCATGGCTGTCGCCAGCGCCCTGGATGGCTACCCCGGCGTAGCCCGAGTTCTCTATCCCGGCCTGCCGTCATTTCCGGGGCACCGCTTGGCCTGCGCGCAAATGAGCGGCTTCGGCGGCATGATGACCATTGAAATCGCTGGTGGATCGCGAGCGGCAAGCGCTGTTGCCGACAACCTGGGGGTTTTCCTGCTGGCAACCAGCCTCGGCGGTGTCGAAAGCCTGGTCAGCCAACCTTCCATGACCAGTCACCACGCCATTGGCCGGGAAGAGCGGGAAAAGCGGGGGATCAGCGACGGCATGCTCAGGCTATCCATCGGGCTTGAAGATTCCGCAGACCTGATCGCCGACTTGAAGCAGGCAATAGACAGGGTTGCGAACATGCCTCCTTTTGATTGCCACCATCTCGAGTAGCGAGCCATAACTGGCGGTGCTGATCGACAACCACAGCAGCAACGTTGCCTTTTCTCACAGAGGGCGCCCAGCGAACATTTCTTGGTTCATCCTGAGGGACAATAGTTCTGACCGCCAACTGATGAGAAAACGGTTCGGTACGCGGGTGGGGTTCCGGCGCGACGACCAATGTGCCGCCAAAAGTCGGCGCCAGGGAGCTCAACGCAACTACCGATAAATCCATGGACTTCTCTTCAAGAAAATAGTCCGGCTTTCTGCTATTCTGGAGCAAGATGTCTTGTTCCCAAGGATAAACCATGGCAGACGATACCCGTAAACCTGAGCCTGACTGGGACTCTCGAACAGATGAGGTTTTAAAAAACCAGATACGAGTTTACGACACCATGCGCGCCCAGTGCCCCGTGGCCTGGAGCGACTATCAGCACTGGACTTTATTTAGATATGGCGACGTCGTGGCAGTTCTGAATGATCATCACAGATTCAGCAGCGCCGCCTCCAGCCATCTTTCAGTGCCCAACGACATGGATCCTCCCCAGCACACACTCTACCGCCAAGCGATCGAACCTTATTTTTCACCGCAGGCAATGGCCGCGTTTGAACCAACCTGCCGCACCATTGCCCGCAACCTGGTACGCAATCTCCCCAATGCCGAGCCCTTTGATATTGTCGAACAATTTAGCCGTGTCTTTGCAGTACAGATTCAGTGCGCCTTCATGGGGTGGCCGGACTCCCTCCACGCTCCCCTCCGTCAGTGGGTACTGAAAAATCACCGCGCCACCCTCGCGCGCGACCGCGAGGCCATGGCTGACGTTGCCCACGAGTTTGATGGTTACATCCAGGATCTGCTGGCAATGCGCCGTCAGGCCGGAGCCAACGCCCCCCGAGACGTCACCAGATCGCTCATGGAAGAGTCCATTAACGGCCGCCCAATGAGCGATGAAGAACTCATCAGCCTGCTGCGAAACTGGACTGTGGGCGAATTGGCCACCATCAGCGCCAGCGTGTCCATTTTGCTGAACTATCTGGCTGAACATCCGCGCCGAAGGCGAAGTCTCTCCAGCGATATCAGTCAGCTATCGGACGCTATCGATGAAATACTGCGCATGGATCCACCATTGATGTCCAACCGCCGAATCACAACTTGCGATGTAACTATTGGCGGACGCAAAATTCCGGCAGGCGAAAGGATCACCATCCTGTGGGCATCCGCCAATCGCGACGAGGAAGTTTTCGGAGATCCAGATGCTTTCCGCCCGCAAAAAAATCGTGATCACAACCTTCTTTACGGAGCTGGTATTCACGTCTGCCCGGGAGCACCCCTGGCCAGGATGGAACTCAGGGTGCTGATGGAGGAATTTCTCTGTCACCTTGATAGCCTTGAACTCGCGCCCAATCTAGAGCCAATACGGGCGGTTTACCCAAGCGGTGGCTTCAGTTACCTGCCAATGACCATCGTGAAGCGATAAAAGATGGGGCTCCATTGTCAGGGGGACGCCTTTGGTTACCTGTGCTAACGATTACTATCGAGCCAGATCAGGGACGCCATTCTGCCGGTAACACCGTCGCGACGAAAGGAGTAAAAAAAACCAGGCTCTCCATAGGTACAGCGATGGCCACCATAGACTGCAGAGACCCCAAGCGCATTTAATTCCGCGCGGGCAAGGCCATAAAGATCGGCAAAAAATTTGCCGGCAACCCCAGCTTCGCGGAAACAGCCGCCAATGCTGTGCCGGTGACCGCCATCCCTTGCTCCGTCGATGAAGGCCTGCTGAACCTCCTGTCCCACTTCAAATGCAGTCTGGCTAATCGCCGGACCGAGATAGGCCATCAACTCCGCCGCAGGCACCCCCATACTGGCAACAGCGTTGCGGAGAATACCATTGGCTAAGCCACGCCAACCCGCGTGGGCGGCGGCAACCACCGTTCCCGCCTCGTCGCACAGCAAAACCGGCAGACAGTCCGCCGTCAGCACCGCGCAGGGGATTCCCGGCTCACAGCTATAGCTGCCATCCGCAGTGGGAACAGATAAACCGCGGTGATCATAGGCGCACACCATCGAATTGCCGTGGATCTGGTTGAGCCACAAAGGCGAGGTTTTCAGTTCCAGCAATGTGTTCAATCTGTCTCGATTTGATTCAACATGGGCGGGGTCATCGCCCACATGGCTGGCGAGATTAAAACTCTGCCAGCAGCCAACACTGTGGCCGCCCATCCTGGTGGTGATAGCCGCCTTCACCTGGGGGGGCGCCGGCCATTGCGGAACAATAATGGATCCCATTTAACCCCTCACCAGAGCGGTCAGCAATTGACAAAAATCTTTCGGTAGCGGCGAAGACCAACTCATAACCTCACTGCTAATGGGATGCCGAAGGCTCAGGGACACCGCATGGAGCGCCTGACGGCGGAACTGGCACAGGGTTTCTCGAAGCTCGTCACTACATCCCGAGGGCAACTTGAGTCGTCCGCCATAAACCGGATCACCGACCAGGGGAAAGCCCAGCTCCGCCATATGAACCCGTATCTGATGGGTGCGCCCGGTTTCCAACTCGACGCGGATATGGGCGTGGTGGGAAAATCGTTGAATAATGCGGAAATGGGTGACCGCAGGCTTGCCGCCGTGGGCGACAACCGCCATACGGGTGCGCACTCGCGGATGCCTGCCCATGGGCTTGGCGATGGTGCCACCGCCGACGGGAACCCCCTGGACAACAGCTTCATAAATTCTGCTGACCGTGCGCGCCTGAAGCTGTTCCACCAGGGATGTCTGAGCCTGGAGTGTTCTCGCCACCACCATCAACCCGGATGTTTCCTTGTCGAGGCGGTGGACAATGCCAGCCCTGGGAATATTTTCCTGGCCGGGGTAACGGTGTAGCAGGGCGTTCAGCAGGGTGCCAGCGGGGTTGCCGGCGCCGGGATGCACCACCAGACCCGCAGGTTTGTTGATGACGACTATCTCCCTGTCTTCGTAGACGATTTCCAGGGGAATATCTTCGGACTGCCAATCGCCCTGGGGCGACGGCCAGGCAGAGAGGACAAGGCGTTCACCGCCCTGAACTTTGTCCCTGGGTTTACATAGTTGTCCGTTAAGAGTAAGTTCCCCCCCTTTGATCCACAATTGCAGTTGTGAACGGGAAAAGTCGGAGAATAAACTGGCAGCCACCTGATCCAGGCGCTGCCCGGCAAATGACGGTGGAATGGTTGTTTCCAGGCTGATCTGGTTGTCTGACATGGTTTTCGTGTTTTGCTCTTGCAACAGCTGTGGTTAAATAACGCTTCTAACGGCCATTGTAACTGGCATAACGACAACAACAGAGAATTTTAACTTATATGCGACCAATCACTCTGCTCCTGTTGGCCACCATGGCGCTTTCGGGATGTTCGTGGATGCCCTTCATCGGCGATGACGACGACAAAGCCTCGGAAACAGAGGGCTATACCGAGA
>JALOAH010000146.1 GCA_023228865.1 Porticoccaceae bacterium
GGTCAAAGTGTTAAGGTCCCGTTCGTCTAGAGGCCTAGGACACCGCCCTTTCACGGCGGTAACAGGGGTTCGACTCCCCTACGGGACGCCAAATTAGCGTAAAATCAGCGCTTAGTGTAAACTAGCGCTGACACTTGAAAAGTTAAACGCGGGATTAGCTCAGTTGGTAGAGCGGTACCTTGCCAAGGTACAGGTCGTCGGTTCGAACCCGATATCCCGCTCCAAATTATGATTTCTGGATTTCTAAAATTTGTAAATCATTTAAAAAAAGGAACCGCAAGGTTCCTTTTTTTGTGCCTGTAAATCGCGCTCTTAAACCACGGGCGCAGTCCTCGGTAAAGTGAACTACATTTATACAGAATACCCATCTAGACAGAATACTCGGCCGCACTAGAGCTCTGGAGGTCGCATGGACAAGAAGATAGACGCTCCCGCACCTGAATGGCAGATCCAGCAGTGGTTCAACGTGGAGCAGCCGCCGAGCCTGGCAGCGCTGCGCGGCAAGGTGGTGGTGCTCGAAGCCTTCCAGATGCTGTGCCCCGGCTGCGTCATGCACGGCTTGCCCCAGGCGCAGCGGGTATATCAGACCTTTCCCCGTTCTCAGGTTGCTGTTATCGGTCTGCACACGGTGTTTGAACACCATGCGGCGATGACACCGGTGTCTCTGGAGGCCTTTCTCTACGAGTACCGCCTATCCTTCCCGGTCGGCGTCGACCTCCCCGACGGCAGCGACGGGATTCCGCAAACCATGCGTGCCTACGGGATGCAGGGCTCACCCACACTGGTATTGATCGACGCTTTCGGTAATGTACGCAATCAGCACCTGGGACAGCTCAGCGACCTGTCGCTGGGGGCGCAGATCATGGAACTGATTCTGGAGTCGGGCGCACTTTCCCAGTAAAAAGTAACAGTAGGGATACTATGCCATCCCAGCCAGGGGGAGAGCCCCGCGCTTTCTGCCATCTCGACCAGTGTTTTATAGTGGCACAAGCAGTTAGTAGCCTGTACCAATAAAAGTCGCTTTGGCGCAGAGCAACCCAAACAAAAAATGCGGTGAAGACAACTGAGTCGGAATCGCCGTGAGTATCCCTGCATATGGATAGTAGTCCAGGTAGTCGTAAAACAGTCACAGCTTTCTTGATATCGTTCTGGCGTTCTGGTCCTATTGAAACTATCCAGTAAGAGCGCCCATGATACGTTTGGGTGGAGTGTTATATCCACGATGAACGACCGACTATCTGCTAAGCAGTCAGACTGAGGTGATCAATGAACAACAATAAGGACGCGATACAAGCACTACCGAGACGCTGGCCTGGCTGGCTTGCTGGCGGCATCGCACTGTTGCTGGGAGCTTGCGGGGGTGGGGGGGACGGAGTACCCCATCAGGCGACTGTACCGCAGGTGGTGGTACAAGAAATGCGCGCCACGACAATCGATGTACGCTATGAACTTCCTGGTCGCACCACGCCCTATCGGGTAGCGGAAGTGCGTCCGCAGGTCAACGGAATTGTCGAAAAGCGCCTGTTTGTCGAAGGTTCGGATGTCGAAGCGGGAGAGCAGCTTTATCAGATTGATGATGCAACCTATCAAGCTGCCCACACCAAAGCTATGGCGAATCTGCGCACAGCAGAACTGCAGGCTAAAAGGTACGGTGAGCTTTCTGAGGTAAATGCCGTCAGTCGGCAAGCGCATGATGATGCCCAGGCCGCCTTTCTGCAGGCTAAGGCCGATGTCGAGATGGCGAGCATCAATCTCACCTATACCAAAGTATTGTCTCCAATTTCCGGGCGGATCGGTCGCTCTGCGGTGTCGGAAGGCGCACTGGTAACCGCTGGGCAGCCCAATGCCATGGCCACCGTACTGCAGCTGGACCCCATTTATGTCGATATGACCCAGTCGTCAATTGAACTGATGGAGTTGAGGCAGGCCATGGAAGAGGGCAAGGTACTTCAAAGTGGAAGAGGGGTAGCGCCGGTGAAACTCCGGCTTCTGAACGGCTCTATCTATGAACATGAAGGTACTTTACAGTTTTCCGAAGTCGAGGTGTCGCCGAGCACTGGAAGCGTTACCCTGCGCGCTCAGTTTCCCAATCCGGATCGCAAGTTGTTGCCGGGCATGTTTGTTCACGCCCAGGTTGATAGCGGAGAAGCAGGCGGAGTTTATCTCTTGCCCAATCAGGCGCTGATGCTGGGTAATAAACAATCTACTGTCTATGTCGTCGATGCCGACAACCGTATTGAGGCCCGTCGAGTGCTTAACCTGCGCATGGTGAACAATCAATGGTTGGTTACAGAAGGCTTGCAGGATGGCGACCGCATCGTCGTTGAAGGCCGTCAGACGGTGCGCCCCGGGATTCAGGTGGAAGTGGTAAAGGTGGTGTCGGCCAACCCTGCCTCTGACAGCGACAGCGCGCCACCGTTGGCTCAGCCACAATAACCGGGAGTACTGAGCCATGTCCAAGTTTTTTATCAACCGCCCGATATTCGCGTGGGTGTTGGCAATTGGCACCATGCTAGCCGGTGTCTTGGCACTCCTCTCTCTGCCCGTCAGTCAGTACCCCAATATCGCACCACCCGCAATTGCTGTTTCGGCTGCTTACCCGGGAGCCTCGGCCAAAACTGTGCAGGACACTGTCGCTCAGGTGATTGAGCAACAGATGAATGGTTTGGAGGGGATGCGTTATATCCAGACGCAGAGCAATGCCGATGGCAGCATGATGATGATTGTCACCTTTGAACAGGGGACAGATCCCGACATCGCTCAGGTGCAGGTGCAAAACAAGCTGCAACTTGCAACTCCCTTATTACCTCAAGAAGTACAGGCTCAGGGCATGCGAGTTGTGAAATACCAGATCAATTTTATGTTGATCGGTGCGCTCGTTTCTGAAGATGAGGCCATGAGCAGTTTCGAAATCGGGGACTACCTGATTTCTACCTTGCAGGATCAGATTATCCGCATACCTGGGGTTGGCGATTTTCTCCCGCTTGGCTCACAAAATGCGATGCGCATCTGGCTTGATCCTGCCAAGCTCAACAACTTCTCGTTGATGCCCGGAGACGTGATGGCAGCCATTCAGGCCCAGAACGTTCAAGTGTCTGCCGGGCAGTTAGGCGGCAGGCCTTCGGTTGAAGGGACTGTTTTGTCGGCCACAGTCAATGGCAAGACCCGTTTCCAGACGGTTGAGCAGTTTGAGAATATCCTGCTGACGGTTGATCGCGACGGCTCCCAAGTGCGCGTTAAGGACGTTGCCACGGTCAGTCTTGATGCAGAGAACTTCTCAATTTCTGCCAAATACAACAACAAGCCCGCCGCCGGCCTGGCTCTGCGTCTGGCGACAGGGGCCAATGTGCTGGATACGGTCGAAGCGGTAAAAAAGGCGCTTGAAGATCAGGCGCCCTTTCTGCCCGATGGTTTAAAGATTGTCTATCCCTACGATACCTCACCGGTGGTCTCGGCCTCGATGAGCAGTGTGACCATGACGCTGATCGAAGCGATTATTCTGGTCACGCTGGTGATGTACTTATTCATGCAGGATATTCGGGCCACGCTGATCCCGACCCTCGCTGTGCCGGTTGTCGTGCTCGGTACCTTTGCGGTTATGTTACTGGCAGGCTTTAACCTCAACATTCTCACCATGTTTGGCCTGGTGCTGGCTATCGGAATGTTGGTGGACGATGCCATCGTCGTGGTTGAGAACGTCGAGCGGGTGATGGCTGAGGAAGGCTTGGGGCCAAAGGAAGCGACGATTAAGTCCATGGGCCAGCTGCAGGGTGCCCTGGTGGGAATCGGACTGGTACTGTCGGCTGTTTTCGTGCCCATGGCCTTCTTTGGTGGTTCGGCGGGAGTTATTTACCGCCAGTTCTCCATCACTATCGTGGTGGCCATGACTTTGTCAGTTATTGTCGCCCTTATCTTTACCCCGGCCCTGTGCGCGACGCTTTTGAAACCTGTCTCGAAAGATCACCAGGTCAAGCGCGGCTTTTTTGGTTGGTTTAACCGCAAATTTGATTCTGGAACGAATAAATTTGAGCGCGGGGTGGGCTATGTTTTGCGCCGCAAGGGCTTTTTCATGGTCATCTACCTGGCGATGGTGATTGCGGCCGGATGGCTGTTCCAGCTGATTCCAACGTCTTTTCTGCCTGACGAAGATCAGGGCAACTTTGTGGTGCAGGTGCAATTGCCTGAAAATGCCAGCAGTCATCAGGCTGAAGCTGTACTGCAACGCGTTACTGATCATTTTTTGAGTGAAGAAAGCGATAGCATTGATGGTGTGATGTCGGTGAATGGCTTTAACTTTGCTGGACGCGGGCAGACCTCTGCGGCCGTGTTTATCCAGATGAAGCCCTGGGATCAGCGGAGTGGAGCAGGCCAGGATGTCTTCTCGGTAGTGGAGCGTGTCAATGCCGTATTTGCCCAATACCGCGATGCCAAAGTCATCGCCTTTGCTCCCCCTGCCATTATGGAGATGGGCAATGCCACTGGCTTTGACTTCTACCTACAGGATACGGGGGGGCATGGCCACGAAGCTCTGATGGCTGCCCGCGACAGATTCCTGTACGAAGCTGGACAGCATCCGGCATTAATGAGAGTGCGGCCAAATGGCATGAATGACGAGCCGCAGTACCAGATCATCATTGATGATGAGCATGTGCGCGCTATGGGCCTCTCCCTGGCTGACGTCAATACAACGATGTCCTCTGCCTGGGGGGCGGCATACGTCAATGACTTTCTGGACGGGGACCGGGTTAAAAAAGTATATATCCAGGGAATACCGTCGTCGCGGACCACTGCAGAGGATTTTAATAAGTGGTATGTGCGAAATAGCGACGGAGAAATGGTACCGTTTTCTGCATTCGCTCGCGGCGAATGGATTGTCGGATCACCGCGCCTGGATCGTTTCAATGGTTTGCCTGCCGTAGAGATTCTAGGCGAGCCGGCCCCCGGTTACAGCTCCGGCGATGCCATGGCTACTGTGGAAGCCATCGCTGCGAATCTCCCAACGGGCTTCGAGATAGAGTGGGCCGGCCTGTCCTACGAGGAACGGGTGACCGGCAACCAGGCCCCCATGCTGTACGCGCTCTCTGTGATCGTGATTTTCTTGTGCCTGGCAGCGCTGTATGAGAGTTGGACAATTCCCTCTGCTGTTCTTCTGGTGATCCCGTTGGGGGTGCTCGGCGCGGCTGCTGCAGTTCTGATGCGCGGCTTGGGCAATGACGTATTTTTTCAAATCGGCCTGCTTGCAACGGCGGGGCTTGCGGCCAAAAACGCCATCTTGATCGTAGAATTTGCTCGCGACTTGAACCAAAAAGAAGGCATGAACATTGTTGAGGCCGCCATTCAGGCCGCCCGGCTGCGGCTTAGGCCCATCATCATGACCTCATTGGCGTTCATTCTCGGTGTGGTGCCGCTCGCAATTGCCACTGGTGCGAGTTCCGGTAGCAGCCACGCCGTCGGCACAGGGGTCATTGGCGGCATGATTGCTGCGACGGTGTTGGCAGTTTACTTTGTCCCCCTGTTTTATGTGGTCGTGAACAGGGTCTTCACACGCAAAAAGGCAGCTGTAGAGGGCGAGAACGAAGCGGGAGGGATCTGATACCTGGGTGGTAAAGATCCCTCCCGCTGGTCGGATGACAAGATAGACAGTCAAGATGGCAGGATAGAGCGGTCGGGACAACAAAGGATCTTTGGTTTTATTTGACTTCAATATATGAATAGCTGTTAATGTATTAAATCGATCAGTCAGGTAGCTTTGCTATGTCCGGTCATCACCACGATCACGCGCACGCACCCGCGGTTACCCGCGAAAACGAGAAGAAGGTGCTGATTGCCTTCGTCATCATCTTCTCGTTTATGCTGGTGGAGGCGGTCGGGGGCATTATCTCGGGGTCGCTGGCGCTGCTTGCCGATGCCGGTCATATGTTGACGGACGCCGGGGCCCTGGGCCTTGCTTATATCGCTTTTCGGCTCGGTCGGCGCGCGGCGGACAGTCGGCGCACGTTTGGCTATTTGCGCTTTGAGGTTATCGCTGGTCTGGTCAATGCGCTGACACTGTTTGGCATTGTCCTGTGGATTCTCTACGAGGCCTATACGCGCCTGTTACAGCCCTCTGAGGTGTTGGCCGGGCCAATGTTCCTGGTCGCCCTGATTGGCCTGTTCGTAAATATTTTCGTGCTCTGGCATTTAACCCGCGGCGATACGGATCACGTCAATATTCGCGGGGCTATCCTGCATGTGATTGGCGATTTATTGGGCTCCATCGGCGCCATTGCGGCGGCGATTGTGATCTGGTTCAGCGGCTGGACGCCGATCGACCCGATCCTGTCGGTGCTGGTATCACTGCTGATTTTGCGCAGCGCCTGGAGCCTGTTTAGCCAAACACTGCATATCTTGCTGGAAGGCGTCCCCGAGCACATTGAGATCGATGACATCGTGCAGCACATTCTGGACAACATCCCAGGCGTTGAAGCCGTGAGTGATGTGCACGTGTGGCTGATCACCTCGGGACGCAGCATGGCGACACTGCGGATTCTGCCCGCCCCAGGGGTGGATATCGTGGCGCTGACTCACCGGGTAGAACAGGAGCTGCAGCATCACTTTGATATCGAACACCCCACCGTCGGGCTCGACCCCAGTGGCGCGCACGATTGCAGCATCAACAGCCCCGACGCCGAGGCGCTGTCGTGACAGCCGATCGGCGCAGGATGTCGCAATGACGGCGGAGCGCACGGCCACCAGCCCGCTGCCTACCCCGCAGCAATTGACCCGCCTGTCGGAAACCTTCCGCCTGCTGGGTGACCATAGCAGGCTCAAGATCTTGCTGCCCTGCCTGGCCACGCCCCGATCGGTCAGTGACATCGCCACCAGGGTAGGGCTGTCGCAATCCCTTGTCAGCCACCACTTGCGGCTGCTGAGAGGAGCCTGCCTGGTGCGCGGCAAGCGCAAATCCAGGCAGATTTTCTACACCGTGGCAGACCAC
>JALOAH010000043.1 GCA_023228865.1 Porticoccaceae bacterium
CGATGAGTTGTCCGGTGGCCAGAAGCAACGGGTTGCCATAGCCCGCTGTCTGGCCATGGAGCCAGAGATCATTCTGTTTGATGAGCCGACCTCCGCCTTGGATCCGACTATGATCAGTGAAGTGTTGTCGGTGATTCGCCGTCTGGCTCGAGAGGGCTTGACCATGATTATTGTCACCCATGAAATGACCTTCGCCCGGGATGTGTCAACCCGAGTTTTCTACATGGATGAGCAGGGCATCTACGAAGAGGGCTCGCCAGAGCAGATATTTGATAATCCACAGCGGGAAAAAACACGAGCCTTTATCAACAGGGTGCGCAGTTTTAGCTGTCGGCTCAGTTCGCCGGATTTTGATCTTTACGGGGTTAATGCCCAGATTGAAACGTTCTGCGACAAGCAGATCATTCCCCGCAGGCAGCGGGATAATTTGTTGCTCTTGGTGGAGGAACTGTTGTCAATTTACAAGCCCCTCCTTGAAAAAACCACCCTTGATCTCAGGATTGCCTACTCGGAAAAGACGGGTAGCCTGGAGGTGGTGGGTGAAACCTCCGATGATCTCGGCAATCCTCTGGAGAGAGGAGATCTCGACGACGATTTTGGTGTGGTGATCATCCGCAATTTGGCTGACAGTATCGAATTTCAGCAGATTCCAGGGGGCGGCACTAGGCTTGGTCTCCACTTGAAGCTGATATAATCAACTTTGTATAGATTTCTGAGGAAACTTTTTAGTGGAGTTCAGTAGCAGATTGGAAAGCGGAAAAACTGTGATCACCGTCGCCGGCAGGCTGGACGCGGTTACCGCCCCGGAATTTGAAAGGCAGGTTCGCGCCCTTATCGATGGCGGTGAACTGGCGCTGGTGGTGGATTTTAAGCTCTTGGATTACATCAGCAGTGCCGGACTCAGGGCGCTTCTGGTGATGGCAAAATTGTTGCAGGCTAAAAACGGCAAGGCCTGTTTTGCCAATGTGGGCAGTACGGTGCAGTCTGTTTTCGACATGTCCGGTTTCAACACTTTGTTCAGGATGGAAACCACAGTTGACGAGGCCTTGACCGCTCTGGTGTCCTGACTCTTTTCGAAAATCAGTGCTTGTCGTTTTCCGCTGGCGTCCCCGACAGCGCCTTGCGCAGAGTGATGTGGTTGCCGCCGCGGTCGCTATGCCAATCAACGTTATCCATCAGGCGCTTCACCAGATGAATGCCCAGACCGCCGATCGGTCGCTCACTGGCGGCCATATTGAGGCTGGCCACAGGTGCCCGGCTGAAGGGGTCGAAGGGCGGGGCGTCATCATGGAGTTGCACCCTAAGTTCGCTGTCATCCACCATGAGGTCGATTTGGATGTAATGACCAGGTTCCCGGCGCAGGCCGTGGATAAAGGTGTTAGTGATGAGTTCCTCCAGGCAAAGGTTCACCGCGAAGGCCATGTCCGGATGACTCTTGAGAGCTTCATCCACCTTGTGAGCCAGCGGCTCGATGGCCTCCAGTCCGGCGGGTATTGCGCAACTCAGCAGTGTGTTCAGTGATCTCTACCTCGGGAATGTGCCGTCTACTCTCTAACCAGAGCGGCGATCCCGCCAGTGTAATAGGATTTCGAGAATAGTACCTGTCTCGCCCGCTCCTGGCTGATGGTTATGCAGGCGCCTATCATGTCCACCTTTCCCGCCGCCAGGGCCGGAATCAGTCCGCCAAAATCCATGTTCACCACCTCCAGTTTCCGGTTCAACCGCTGGGCAACCAGGCTGGCAATTTCAATGTCGATACCCACCACCTGCTGAGATCCGTCGACAAAGGAAAACGGCTCAGTGATGGCGGCCGTGCCAAAACGCAGGATGCCCTCGCTGCCGGTTGGTATTGCCGGCATGGCTGCCGGCGAGCCAATCGCTGGTAGCCAGCGCTCCATCATGCGCTGATAGTCGCCATTGGCGCGGAGGTCATCCACCACGGCGTCGACGGCACCTTTCAATGCCTCATCTCCGAGGCGAACGGCAAAACCGTAATGATCTTCAGTGATTAATTGAGGAAGCACCCGAACGCCGCTGGTCTTGGCGGCAATGTTGCGCAGGATGGGTTCATCATAGGCGGCAGCATCCGCGCGACCGTTTTTCACCGCCAGGGCGGCGTCCACCACAGTGTTGAAGTACTGAAAATTGGCCTGGGGAAAACGCGAGAGCACCAGTTGGTCGGCGATGGTGCCCGTAGGTACGGCAAAGGTGCGGTTGTGGAGCTGCTCCAGATCGGAGAAGGCCTCCTGCGGTTCGCTACATCCGAGCAACAGGGTGGCCATCAGCAGCCATGTCAGTTTAAGCCACAGGCTGATCATTCGTTTTTTCATGGTTTCTCCACAGCCTCTGCTGTCATGTAATTCTGTTTGACTTGACTTGACTTGACTTGACTTGACCTGACTGGCCGGCCAGCTCTTGTTGCGCTCTGTGGGCAATGGCCATTGCGGAACTTTTCCCTGGAAAAAGACTGTCGTTTTTGAACAGGTTTTTTTCCTTCTTCACGGGGCGATTTTCTTCCTGTAAGGCTCGAATCCCGGTCTGTTAGGCATCATCGGGAGTCTGGGATTCATGCAGGTGCGAACTGCCAAGCCTTCCACTCAATGATTGTCAAAACTGCAACCATTACCCAATGGATCTCTACGCCCCTTCCAGTCATTTTCCAGCAGGTAACACCTTGTTACGGATTGCTAAAGCGCCTTCCAGGACTTGCAGGTTGTCGCGCTCAGAGCAGACGTAATATGGCTGTTTCCGTGGTGGGTTTGTCAAATAGGAAATCACCCACCCTCGAGAATAATGAACTGGTTTAATACAGCTTTCTAGTCTCTGAGTTGCCATTGTCCATGTTTTTGAGACGTTTTTAAATTCAGAGTAAATCAGGCTGCTGATGGCATCATCTCGATGGGGTTTTGACGTCTTCAAAAAGGTTAGAGAAGGCGCAACCCCAGAGAGATTGCTCGAGCGTGCTGATCATGACTGCTGTGCATTGCGACGCCAATTACAGTATCATTGCGCGCCTGTTTTTCTGACTGCTGAAAAAACCATGTCCAAAAAGAATGCCTTTTATGCCCAGTCCGGCGGTGTTACCGCTGTTATCAACGCCAGCGCCTGTGGTGTGATTGAAACCGCCCGTCAATACAGTGACCGTATTGGCACCGTCTATGCGGGCAAAAATGGCATTATTGGCGCGCTGCGGGAAGAGTTGATCGACACCAGTCTGGAAAGCCCCGAAGCCATTGCCGCGCTTCGCCACACGCCTTCCGGCGCTTTTGGTTCCTGCCGCTATAAACTCAAAAGCCTCGCAGAAAACCGCGCTGAGTACGAGCGCCTCATCGAAGTTTTTAAGGCTCACAATATCGGCTACTTTTTTTATAACGGCGGTGGCGACTCTGCCGACACCTGCCTCAAAGTGTCGCAACTGTCGGAAAAAATGGGCTATCCCATTCAGGCCATCCACATTCCCAAAACCGTCGACAACGACCTGCCCTTTACCGACAACTGTCCGGGTTTTGGTTCCGTCGCCAAATATGTCGCCGTCTCCACCATGGAGGCGAGCCTGGATGTGGCGTCCATGTGTGAAACGTCCACCAAGGTATTTATTCTCGAAGTCATGGGTCGCCATGCGGGCTGGATTGCCGCTGCCGGTGGTCTTGCCGCTGAAAAGGCCGGTGATCCTCCCCACATTATTCTTTTTCCCGAAGTCGCCTTTGACAAAGACACATTTCTCGCCAAAGTCAAAGCCACGGTTGCCGAAAAAGGTTATTGCGTGATTGTCGCCTCGGAAGGTGCCAGTTACGCTGACGGCACGTTGATTGCGGCTTCAGCCCATGCGGATGCCTTTGGCCACAAACAGCTGGGCGGCGTTGCCCCCACCCTGGCGGCCATGATCAAGGATGAATTGGGCTTTAAATACCACTGGGCGCTGGCGGATTACCTGCAGCGGGCAGCCCGCCATATCGCTTCCGCCACCGATGTGGAGCAGGCCTACGGTGTTGGCCGGGCGGCGGTGGAATATGCCCTCGCCGGTAAAAATGCCGTGATGGTCACCATCGAGCGCGGCAGTGGCGAACAATACAGCTGGTCTCTGGGGGAGGCGCCCCTGGATCAGGTGGCCAATGTGGAAAAAATGATGCCCGCAGACTATATCAGCGACGACGGTTACGGCATCAGTGACCAAGGCCGCCGCTATCTGTTGCCGCTGATTCAGGGGGAGGACTATCCGCCCTACCGCAACGGCATTCCCGTGCACGCCAAATTAAAGTTGGTGACGACTGCCAAAAAACTCCCTCAGGAATTTAACGTCTGATTTTTCCGCAACAACTTTTTTCGCAACAACTCCCACCAATAGCAAGCGGCTGTTGAATCCCCCTCCGTTGCCGCGCTCTGCGCCAAAACCATAACCCCCAATACACCGGGCTGCCACGCACAAGGGTGGCAGCCAGAAAATTTCTATCTCAGCGCAACGGGCTCTTGCCGCCCCTGGTTGTTGCCTCAGATGGTGCAAGCTGTCATTTTTTTGTCATAATGGTTGGCGAAACTTGGCGGCTTTCGGGGCAGCGCTGAATGGCGCTGACTTAAGCCGTCATTCCCGCCTGCGGGGCAATGGCGAAAATCGTGGCTTTGGCGCTAAGTCATTGCCATTCGGGTCAGCGATAACAATGACTGGCGCATCAACCAATGGATAACTTCGACGCTAATGGATCTACTGCCCTTTGAGTTTGCTCGCAAGTTCTCGGTTTTGATGGATGGGGACAGCAACAGCCTTTACCTCACGAAGGCCACGCCCATGGCGGCAGTGCTGGAATTGCAGCGCGCCCGCAATCTCAACCCCAGTTTGCACTGGCTCGATGGGGAGACCTTTGAGGCGCGGCTGCAAACCATGTATGCCGGGCGCAAGGACAGTTCCGCCGTGGTCATGGAAGATATCAAGGACAATCTCGATTTGCAGGCGGTGGCGGGCAGTCTTGAAGAAATTGGCGATCTTCTCGACAGGGACGATGATGCTCCCATTATTCGCCTCCTCAACGCCATTCTTGCCGAGGCGCTCAATGAAAAAGCCTCGGATATTCATGTCGAACCCTATCAGCACGACGCGCGGGTGCGGTTTCGTCTCGACGGCGTGCTGCGCACGGTGCTGACACCGGCAAACCATATTACGCCGCTGTTGATATCCCGCATCAAGGTGATGGCCAAGCTGGATATTTCTGAAAAGCGCCTGCCCCAGGATGGCCGCATGAGTGTTCGCCTCGGCGGTCGCAGTATCGATCTGCGGGTGTCCACCATGCCCTCCACCTACGGTGAACGGGTGGTGATGAGGCTGCTGGACAAGAGCGCCACCAAACTGTCGGTGGAAGATCTGGGCATGACAGAAGGGCAGCGCAGCCGCCTTCACAACCTGATTTCCCGCCCCCACGGCATGGTGGTGGTGACCGGTCCCACGGGCTCCGGCAAAACCACCACCCTTTACGCCGCGCTGCAGCAGATGGACCGCCTCGAGCGCAATATCATGACGGTGGAAGATCCGGTGGAGTTCGATCTTCCCGGTATCAGCCAGACACAAATTAATCTGCGCGCGGGCATGAGTTTTGCGCGGGGCTTGCGCGCCATTCTGCGCCAGGATCCCGATGTCATTCTTATCGGCGAAATTCGCGACGGTGAAACCGCAGAAATTGCTGTTCAAGCCAGCCTCACCGGCCACCTGTTGCTGTCGACACTGCACACCAATACGGCGGCGGGGGCGGTTACCCGCTTGCAGGATCTCGGCATCGACAATTTTCTGCTGGCCTCCACCCTTCGCGGTGTCCTGGCGCAGCGGCTGGTGCGCAAACTCTGCGACCATTGCAAACAGCCCTACGAGGCTGACAAGGCGCTGCGCAAACAGTCGCCGGTGCCAAAGGGCGCCGTGGTTTACCGCCATCAGGGCTGCGAACACTGCAACTGGACGGGCTACCAGGGACGAAGGGCGCTGTTTGAGCTGGTGGAAATTGATGAGCCTTTACAAAAACTGATTCACGACGGCGCCGGTGAAGGGGAGCTGGAAGCGGCGATTCGCAAATCCGTACCCGGTATTCTCGACGAGGGCTATCGCCTGGTGATGGAGGGCGTCACCAGTGTCGAGGAAGTTTTGCGGGTGACAACCGCCTGACGGCAAACTGACAACAATCCAAGCAGTGGTGAAAACTCAAGGCTGAAATCGGGAACCCTATTCGGAAATCTATGCCAACCTACCAATATCTGGCCTACGACAAAGCGGGAAAAGAGGTGCGCTCCAGCAGCGCGGCGGACTCCCCGCGCCAGTTGCGCCGGGAGCTGGGGGAAAAAGGACTCTATGTCAGCGATGTTAAGGAATTGCGCGCCAAGGAGGGCAAACTCAACTGGTTCAAACCCCGCATCGCCTATGCCGATCTGTCGCTGATTATGCGCCAGCTGGCGATTTTGGTGAATTCCGGCATGCCCCTTGAAGAAGCGCTGCGCCTGACAGCGGAGCAGAGCGACAGCCACACGCAAAAATCGTTGCTGGAAAGCTGGCGGGAAGGGCTGGCCTCCGGCCACAGCTTTGCCGCCAGTGTGCGCAAATCCCCCTATGTCATCGCTGAAAAAATTATTGCCGCCATCAGTGTTGCCGAAGAGACCGGCCATCTTCACAAGGTATTACTTCGCGTTGCCGACGAGCTTGAGGTGGGCAATCAGAACCGTCAAACCCTGATGAAGGGCATGATCTACCCGGCGGTGATGATTGTGGTGGCGCTGGTGGTGATCAGTGTGCTGGTGGGTTATGTAGTGCCCCAGGTGGCGAAAGTGTTTGTTAACAGCCGCCAGGAACTGCCACTGCTGACCAGGGCGACCATGGTGACCAGCGATTTTCTCCGCGCCTGGGGAATTTATCTGTTGATAGCCCAGGCGGGGTGCTGGCTGTCCTTTTTGCTGTTGCTGCGGAATCCGGGCAGGCGCAAGCGCTGGCACCGCCTGCTGTTGGGTATGCCGCTGTTCGGCAACTGGGTGCTGTTGGCCAACCTGGCGGACTGGTGCCGCAGCCTCGGCACCCTGTTGCAGAGCGGTGTGCCTGTACTCTCCGCATTGAGCATATCCTCCGCGGGAGTGGGCAATCTCTACCTCAAGGAAAAACTCGAAGCCGTCAACGAGCGGGTGCGCCAGGGCAACAGCCTTTTTCAAAGCCTGAAAAGCGAAGGAGTGGCGCCGGGATTTTTGCTCCATATGGTGAGTAGCGGTGAGGCGTCCAGCGAACTCGACCAAATGCTGTTGCGGGTGTCGGAGTACTACAGCACCCGCCTGCGCAACGCCGTTGACACCATGCTCAAGCTGATGGAGCCGGCGCTGATTGTGTTTATGGGCATGGTGGTGATGCTTATCGTCGGCGCTGTGTTGGTGCCCATTGTTAAAATGAATCAACTGATTTAGAACCAAGGAAATAACCATGTTCTCTCCCCTGTCAGTCAAAAAAAACAGCGGCTTTACCCTGATTGAAATCATGGTGGTGCTGGTCATTATCGGTTTGTTGGCGGCACTGATTGTGCCCTCGGTGATGGATCGCCCCGATGAAGCCAGAGCGGTGAAAGCCAAGCAGGATATTCGCGGTCTGGAGAGCGCCCTCAAGCTTTATCGCCTCGACAACTACCGCTATCCCAGCCAGTCGGAGGGATTGCAGGCGCTCGTCGACAAGCCGGAGAGCGCCAAAAAATGGAAAGGTCCCTATGTGGATGCCATGCCTTCAGATCCCTGGGACGAGCCCTATCGCTACCGCAATCCGGGGCGCGACGGCCGCGATATCGATATTTACACATTGGGCGCCGACAACAGGGAGGGCGGCGAAGGCGCCGACGCGGATATCGGCAATTGGGATATCGGCCTTTGATGGCGACGCGCTGCCCTGACGTCGATGGAGTTGCCGCACGGTGATCGCCCTGGAAACAAAGCACTGTCGCGGATTCAGCCTGATTGAAATTATGGTGGTGCTGGTGATTCTCAGCGTTACGGTGGTCTTTGTGACCCTGGGATTTCAGCGTTTGGAAAATGATCGCCTTGAAACCCAGGCGGGGCAGCTCAGCGCCTGGCTGCAGGCGGTGAGCGATGACTCGGTACTCGATTCGGCGGTGTATGGTGTGTGGATGGCAGAGGATCAGCAAACCCTTAGAGTGGGATTTTTCCTCGATAATCGCTGGTGGCTGGTGGAAAAGGCAGACGTGGTTCCTCCGACAATAGAACAGGACATCCATTTCGACATTGACCAGGGCGGCAAATGGCAGCCACTGGCTACAGGCGCCGTGGCCAATTCACAGCCGCAAGTGCTCTTTCTACCCACGGGAATGACGCTGCCAGAGCGTTTTCAGCTTCGTGAAGGCGAGCGCAGGGCGCGCATTGAACGCAATGGCGACGGTGTTTTTGAATGGTCGATGTGGTGATGCTGACAGCCAATACTACTGAGTCAGAAGGCATCAATCCCCCCGGTGACAGGCCGTCACAAAGAGGGCTTTTTTTGGCGAGCCTGCAGCGATGCCTTCGCGGCCTGTCTCAAGTCAGGGCTGGTCATCGCAGGTGTTCCGTCAGTCACTGTGCAGCTCCCGCCAGAGCCAGGGGTTTTACCCTTATTGAAACCCTGGTGGCATTGCTGGTGGTGGCGGTGGCCTATGCAGGGGTGACTACGGCGGTGGCGCAGTTTGTCGATCAGCGCCTGATTCTGGTTGAGCGCCACAGCAGCCACCGCATTGCCTGGAATCGCTTGATGGAACAATACCTGGTGTCCCTCAAATTGCCTGTCAACGAGGCGGACTTTGGCGAAGAAGCGGGGGTGGTGAGTGCGCGGGGCGGGCGCTGGCGCTGGCAGTTCAGTGAAGAAAAGGCGGCGGCTGAAGGCTTGGTGCGTTATCAGGTCGACGTTTTTCCCGCTGCGGATATTGACGCAAAAACAGGGGCGGGCAGCGAGTCAGCCACAGGCTCCCTGGCGGCGTTCTTTACACGATGACCTTGCTTGCAGAACTTCAGCACTCGCGCGGCGGAACATTCTGCCCGGTGTCGGCGCGCGGCTTTACCCTGGTGGAAATTCTGGTGTCGATGCTGATTATGTCGGTGCTCTCGGTGCTCGCCTATAACGCTTTTGACGGTATCCTGCGCCTGGAAGCCCGCAGCAAGGAGCAGTTTCTCGAAGAAAATCGCCGCAGCCTTGCCTCGTCGATTATGTTGAATGATTTTTTTCATATGCGCCCGCGCCCGGTTCGCGATCAGTTGGGTGGTGTTCGCGATGCCTATCTCGCCCCTTCGGGAGAGTACGCCGTTGAATTTACGCGGGGGGGGTTGCCAGACTTTGATTATATGGGTGGCGGTATTCAGCGGCTTGCCTATAGAGTTGAAAACCAGCAGTTGATTCGCACCAGCTGGCGCACGGCGGATTCCGGCGCTACACCCGAAACTTTGGATCAGGTGCTGGCCACTGGAATTGCTGAATTGCGCGTCGAACAGCACGACGGCCAAAATCAGTTTGTCGCCCTGTGGCCGCCGGTGAATCAGGGTCTTAGTCGCGATGCGCTGCCGGCAATGGTGCGGATTACGCTGGTGACGGTGGACGGCGAAGAGCAGGTTATGCTGGTTCCCGGACTCCAGACCGGCGTCGATAGTGGCGCCGGGAGCTAACAGGATGAGTGACTCCCTGTCATCAAGCCAGCGCCAGCGCGGCGTTGCCCTTATCGCGGTGTTGCTGTTGCTGGTTTTTATTCTCACCATTGTCGGCGGGCTTTTTTACCGTCATCAAATCCATATTCAAAAAGTCACCCGCAGTCTGGTCGGTGAGCAGGCGCTGTTGCTGTTGTTAAGCGCCGAAAGCTGGGGGCAGTCGGTATTGGTTGAAGATGGCAAGCGTTCCGCCATCGATCACAACGGCGAAAACTGGGCGCGGGCGCTGCCCTTGCTGCCGGTGGAAGGCGGCGCCATTTCCGGCTGTTTGCGGGATTTACAGGGGCTGTTCAATATCAACAGTCTGTCCTGGTACGGCAATAAAAGCTGGGAGGATGAACTCGCCGCCGAGCTGGGCAGTGCTGGCAAATCGACACGGCGAACCCTCTTTCGCCGTTTGCTGGAGCAGCTGCAGCTTGATGCCGGGGACGCCCGCATAGCGGCATTGGTGGACTGGCTCGATGAGGATTCCTGGCTGCTGTCCCCCGACAGCGCCGAGGACAATGAATACCTGTTGCTGACTCCGGCCTACAGAGCCGCCAATCAGTCTATGGTGGAACTGGCTGAACTCAGCCTGGTTCAGGGGTTTTCCGCCGCCGATGTTGTCGCCCTGCAACCCTATGTCAATATTCTGCCCGAGGACACAGCCATCAATATCAATACTGCCCCCGCAATGGTACTTATGGCGCTTTCCCCCCTTATCACTCGGGATATCGCTGAGGCGTTGATCGCCTCTCGACCCTACGACAGCGTCGATGGCTTTTACAGCCAGCTGGCAATCCTGGCCGGGGAAACCCGCCAGACCCTGGCAAGCCAGCTGCCCGCAGAGTTTGTTGCGGTTGGCAGCGAGTATTTTTCCCTTTCTGCGGATGTGCGACTGGCGGGAGTGCGCATGGCCTACCGTAGTATTATTCACCGCCAGGGGCAGGGCGCGCGGGTCATCAGCCGCACACTCAGGTATATTCCAGCGGGGCTTGACGAGAACAGTGAAGCCCTGGCCGTTCATTCAGTCTGCAATCCGCTGCAGGAGGTTGATAACACACCATGACAGCCTACGTTCATCTCAGCGCTATTGATCAGGGGCGCTGTTCTGTGCCCCCTGGTCAGGTGGTTACCGTTTGGGTGCCTACGGAACAGCTCGCCTGCCACTCGGTGGAAGTGCCACCGGTGCCCCGCAAGAAATGGCAGGCCATGATCCCCTGGTTGCTTGAAGACCGTCTTCTCGACAAACCGGAAGCCATGGAGTTTTTTTTCTCCGATAAACAGAGCGGCAACAACGTGGCGGTTATTGCCGTCAGCAAGGCTGTGCTCGCCGACTGGCAAAAGCAGTTAAAACAGCATCAGGTGCACTACAGCGCCCTGGTGCCGGATTTTTTTAGTCTGCCCTGGCAGCCGGGCACGGTCACTATTGCCCTGGCGGGGGAGCACTGTCTGGCGCGCACTGGCCAGTGGCAGGGCGCGGCGGGCGCCATCGAATGGCTGCTGCCCATGCTGGAGCAGCAAGTGGCAGCGAACGGCCTCGATGTCGTACTCTGCAACCAGCAGCCGGAGCAAGAATTGCCCCAGTGGCTGCAGGGAGCGGCAGTTAAGCAATATACCGTCAGCCTGTTTGACAGAATTCATGCCCCCAGCCTTTCCCTGGCCACTGGCGAGCGCGATCAGCGTCGCCAAACATGGCCACTGGCGGCGCGGGTGGCGGCGGTTTTGGCGCTGCTGGGCACTGGACTTCTGACTTCTAATTACTGGCTGGAAAGCCAAAAAATGGCCGAACAGGCGCGCTATTTCGACGCTCAGTTGCGCCAGGGCTATCGCCAGTATTTTGGCGGCCCTTACGATTTCGCCATGGCGGATTTTCAGCGGGTGGTGTCGGCGCAGCTCGACAGAAGCGGAGATAGCGACGCCGCCATGGCCAATTTGGTTCGCCTCGACCAAATACTCAGCCGCTGTGGCGATTGTCGCCTTGAAAAACTCAGCGGCGATGGCGATGTTATCGAAGCTCTTATTTCTGGAGAGAGCGTTGGTGAAGTTCTCGCCTCGGCAGCGGCCGGAGACGTGCAGGCCAGTGGCGACCACTGGTTGTTGAAACTGGTTGCCCAGACCCAGGGAGGAGCCCAGTGATGAAGCCATTAGCCCTGAATCTTGGCGACAGGGATCGCCGTTTATTGGCAGTAGCCATACCCATTGTCCTGTTGCTGGTGTTTGTCCTCGCCGCCAAAACCTTAATGGCGCAGCGGGCTGAAGCCCGCCATCAGCTCGACCGGGCACTGGAAGATATCGCCTGGTTGCAGGCGCAAAGCGGGTTTGTCACCCCTGGCCGCCAGACCTGCGGCAACACATCCTGGAGCCTGGAGGCTGTGTCTTCACTGGCGCGCCGCCACGGGGTCAACCTCGCCAGTCCGCCGCTATTCGACAATGGTGAGCTGCGCTTGCAGATAGGCTCAAGCCAGGGTAATGATGTTGTCGCGTTGCTGGCGGCGCTCAGTTGTCAGGGTGGCCGTGTCCATCATTTTGAGCTGCGCACCCTCAGTGAGCAGGGCGATGTACAAGGCACTCTGGTGCTGCTGGCGCCTGTAACATAAATGTCATATTACAGTGTGATTATCCCTTCCATTTGCAGCCTGTACGCGGGTGACGAGGACATGATTTAAGTGCGGTTACTTGCTCTAATCTCCGCTGGGGCGGTTTTTGTCGCCACTGTTTTGGTGGCGCTTGTGGTGCAACTGCCCGCTTCCCTGTGGGGCGGTTTGGGAAACGCCAACAATTTTTTTACGCCCCTGGCGGGTTCTACTCTGACCGTGGGTGCAGGGATAACCCATGGCAGCGCCAGCAAGATAATTCGCTGGCACTGGTGCCCGGCGCAGGGGCTTGCATCTTTGTGCTTTAGCGTCGCCGGTCATGGCGCCTATGTGAACGGCCTCTTGAGGCCGGGTTTTTCCGGTATTGCTGTCACCAATGTGAGTTTTAAAGGACTCAAAAGCGCAGAATTCGGACTGACGGATAGCGCCCTTCGTGCTACTCTCGGCGGCACTATCGACAGGGCTCTGCTGCCTTGGGACGCCTGTTTCTACAACGGCCTGACAACGGTTGAGGGGAAGCTTGAATTGACGGATGTGGAAATTATGGCCATAGCAATTGCCGATTTGCGCCTTGCTGTCAGCGCCGCTGGCGAACGCGGGCTGCGTTTGACGGGGAACGATATCGATGGCAATTTTATCCTCGACGGCAATCTCCTCCGCGGCACCCTCAGGGTGACAAACAGCAAAACCCTTATGCCCGTCAGCCTGAGTATGCTGCTGGCGAATGCCCAGGGGGTATTGAATCTGGATGTCGCCCACAGACTGGCCTGCCGATGACCGATGCGGCGAAAAAAATTCTCACCAAGGCTTTTAATAACAGTATGGGGATGCAAACAGGATGAGCGCAGTGACAACCGGGAGTGAAAAGCTCAGGCTCGCGCTCGCGCCATTTTTAAAAGTCTGCTCTGCTGCTTTGGATGGCGCCCGTGGGGCGCCCGCCCGGCTGTGGTGGTTGCTGGTACTGGTGCTGGCGGCAATCTGTACAGTGGCGCTTATAACCCTTGTCGCCCGCCTGGTTGCCGACGCGCCCTTGCCCAAAGTTGTTTTTCCTGCAGCGCCACAGGGTACTGCTCAACAGCGGCTGACCCTTTACCCCAGTGGCGACAACAGCAGCAACGCGGGAACCCTTGTCGAAGCCTCTGTGGATGCAGAACTCCTTGGTGTTATCAGCATGGGGAACCAATCCCGCGCCAATATGCGCGTTAAGGGTAAAAAAGAAACCGTGTTTGCCGTTGGCGACGAGCTGGTGGCCGGTGTGGTGATTGACAGTATCTCCCCGGCCTATGTGGTGGTGCGGGAGCGCGGCGCGCTCAGAAAAATCACCCTTAAATCCCTGCTCGTCGCCAACAACGGCGCGGTTATTGAAGCGAGCACCGCAGCGCAGAATGTCGCCAGTGATACCAGGCCGCCCCCTGTGGAGATGCCTGTTGCCGTCAGTGCAGTTCTTACCGACTCGGGTCAATCCGGCCTGCGCATTGACGCGGTGGATGCCGCCATTGGGGAATTGGCGGCCATCAGGGTTGGCGACATTATTCTCGCTGTTGAGGAAATTGCGCTGTCCAGTTTGATGGCAGACGCCGCAATGCTGGAAACCTTGAGCCGCCAGCAATCCCTGGCTGTGACCCTGGTGAGAGACGGTGAACAGATAACCCTGAATATGGATGGCGATGGCATTAGAGCCCTGCTGGGGCTCTAACCGCTGCAGGACGCTGGCCGACGAGCCAAATTGGAAAGTTATATGACAAGCCCCATGACAAGCCCCATGAAAAACCCTATGAACTGGTTACAAACAATGGCACAGAGTAGATTAGCGCGCGCGGCAAAACGGCGGATCAGCACAATCCTGGCGGTGGTGGCCGTGGCGTTTTTGGTGTCCCTGCCACAGGCTCACGGGGAAAAACTCACCGTTAATTTTCGCGATGCCGACATTCGCGCCGTGATTGAAAGTGTCGCTGAAATTACCGGGCGCTCGTTTATTATCGACCCCAGGGTGCAGGGAAAAGTCACTATTATTGCCCCGGAAGCCCTGGACTCGGCGATGCTCTACGAAGTGATTTTGTCGGCTCTTCAGGTGCATGGTTTTCAGGCCGTCGACGATGGCGCCGTCACCCGTATTGTGCCTTTTACCCAGTCCTTTCAGCTGGCGGGGGGCAGCGCTGGCAATGAAGTGGCCACGGTGGTGCTGAAAACCAACTACCTCAAAGCGTCGGAATTATTGCCAACCCTCAAGCCCATGGTCAGCAAGGGCGCATTGGTGCAGGCGCACGATGCCAGTAATCATCTCATCATCACCGATACCCGCTCCCAGATCGCCAGGGTTCAGGACGTGCTCAAAGAAATGGACAGCCCCCAGCAGTCGGCGGTGGAAATCATCGCTCTCAAGCATATCTCCGCCGGTGAAGCTCTCCATATTGCCGGGCAGCTCACCCAGTTCCAGACCCAGAATCTCAATATTGTTGAAGATGTCTACAACAACCGTCTCATTATCAGTGGCAGCCCCGTTGCGCGCCGCGATCTCAAAAATGTCATCACCGGTCTGGATGTGCCTTCCATGTCCGGGGGCAGCATCGAAGTCATTCGCCTCAATTTTGCCCAGGCTGAAGCCATGAAAACCATGCTCGAAAGCCTGATGACTTCCGGCATGTTCAAGCAGGCGGTGGGCGCCGGTGGCGAAGATGGCGAGAATAATTACAAAATTGAAGCGGATACCGCCAATAACGCCCTGGTGATTGCCGCGTCGCCAGCGGCCATTGCCGAGTTGAGCAAGGTGGTGCGCAAGCTCGATGTGCCCCGCAAACAGGTGTTGATTGAGGCCATAGTCGCGGAAATATCCGAAGATCAGGCCAAACGCCTAACGGTACAGCTTGCCGCCGCAGGCAAAGAGGGCGGCGCCATCATCAATTTTAACGAGCTTTTGCCAGCGCTGGTGGGTATTGGTCTCGCCGACGATCTCAGCGGCGAAGATTTGGCCAACCTGCCTCTGGACAAGGGTTTCACCGGCGGCGGCGCCACCTGGGATGACGACGACAAGCGCGGTTTTGGCCTCCTCATTGAGGCGCTCAAAAGTGACGCCAATACCAATATTTTATCGACGCCTTCCATTGTCACCCTGGACAATGAGGAGGCGACCATTTCCGTCGGTCAGGAAGTGCCCTTTATCACCGGCAACTACGTCTCCACCAACAACAGCGTCAACAATCCCTTTCAAACCATTGAGCGCCAGGAAATCGGTATCAAGCTCAAAGTCAAACCCCAGATTAACGATGGCGAAGTGGTGCGCATGTCCATCGAGCAGGAAACCTCCAACCTGCTCGCCACGGCGGCGGCGGCGGGAACGGCGGATGTGATCACCGCCAAGCGCCTGATTACCACCAATGTGCTGGTGGCTGATGGCGAGTATTTGGTGCTCGGCGGCCTCATTGACGAATCCTTTTCCGGCGATGACACCAAGGTGCCATTGCTTGGCGATATTCCCTTCCTCGGCCAGCTGTTTCGCTCCAAATCGAGAAGCAGTAACCAGTCGGTGTTGATGGTCTTTATTCATCCCACCATTCTCGACAATCGTCGTCAGAGTGGCGATGTCACCCAGAGCAAATACGATTATCTGCGCCAGCGTCAGTTGAATTTTCGCGACAATTACCAGGGCGAAGTGTTGATGCCGCCGCTGCCGGAATCCATTGAGGCTATGGATAACCGCGCACCCCAACCAGCAACCGGGGAGTAACGGGGGCGCAACGTGTACCTCGACTATTTTCACCTCAGCCAAAAGCCCTTTCTGATCACGCCAGATCCGGCGTTTCTCTATCCCAGTGAGGGTCACCAGCGGGCGCTGGCACATCTTCGCTATGGCCTGGAGCGGGAGGGGGGCTTTATTCTCCTCAGCGGCGAAGTGGGTACGGGCAAAACCACGCTGTGTCGCCTACTTATCGACGAGCTGCCCAACAATTTCCGTCTCGCCTATATTCTTAATACCAAACTCGACAGCGCCGGAGTACTGGCGGGCATTTGTAAGGAACTGGCTATTGATGTCCCCGACTGCGGCGATGTCAATTCTCTGATGGCCGCCATTTATGACAATCTCCTTGACGCTCACGCTGCCAACCGCCGTACCCTCGTGGTCATTGAGGAAGCACAAAACCTCGCCCCCGAGGTGCTGGAAACATTGCGCCTGCTCACCAATCTCGAAACCAGCACCACCAAGCTTTTGCATATTCTCCTTATCGGCCAGCCGGAGCTCCTCGATACCCTGGCGCTACGGGGGTTGCGGCAACTTAACCAGCGGGTGGTTTCCCGCTGCCATCTCGGCCCCCTGTCGCGAGCCGAGTTGCGCGATTATATTTGCCATCGTCTCAGCATGGCCGGTGGCAATAACCCCCTGTTTACTCCCGCCGCCATTGCTGTTATTTACTGCTCAACCGGCGGTATTCCCCGTCTGGTGAATTTGCTGGCGGAGCACTGCTTGATGGGCGCCTACGCCCAGGGCTGCGTCAAAGTCACCGCTGCCATTGCCCGGCGGGGAGCGCGGGAAATTTTCACCGCGCCCGCGCCTGTGAGTAGTGGGCGAACCACCAGAATGACGGTTGCCGCCGTCGCGATTGTCGCGGTTGCCCTTGGCGGGGCTTATTTTGTCCTTGGCGGTGCTTATATAGACCGAGTGGCAATTGGGGGAAATTCGGTTTTTTCACCAACCCTTGCTCCTGTGCTGTCTTCGCCGTCTGATCCTGAGTCGAGGAAACAGCCCTCATCTCAATACATGGCAACCTCAGCCCATACAGTGGCAACCCCCGTTGAAGATACCGGTGCCACTGATCACATTGAGCCTTCAGCTCGCCCCGGTGTTTTTGAACAGTTCCTCCAGCCCTGGGGGGTGGCCGGAGCGCCGCTGTCCCTGGAGGCGGCCTGTGAACTTGCTGCCGCCCACAGCCTGCGCTGCGAATTCTTTGAACTGGCTTCCCAGGGGGATTTTTTGGTGATTAACAGACCCCTACTGGTCGCCCTCTACGACGGCGGCGACGGCCTCGATTATTTTGTTGTTACCGCTGTCGATGGCCATTGGCTCACTGTTGCCAATAGCGCTGGCACTCAGCGGCTGGAGGTTGCGGAGCTGATGGCGCGCGAGCGGGGCGAGGGGGTTTTTATCTGGCAGCCCCCTGCGGGTTACGACAACCCCCTGATTCCCGGCGCCTCAAATCCCCAGGTGGTGGAATTTGTTATCGAGGCGATGGCCGCCAGAGGGTACCTCTCCGGATCTCTGGTGACGGGGGGTGTCTACAGCGATTATCTGGCAACCATCGTCAAGGCATTTCAGGCCGACGCCGGGTTGGCTGTGGACGGCATCGTCGGTGTTAAAACCCTGTTGCAACTCAGCGGCGGGGATCAACCCAGCCTGGTGGCGAGGTAGTTATGTCTTATATTCTCTCGGCGCTGCGCAAGGCAGAGGCAGAACGCAACGGAGCCACTGCTGCCGCCGGTACCGCCATGCCCCTCAGGTCATTGCCCGGCCAGGCGCCGAAAACAAGGGCGAGTTTGGCGGCGGCTATTGCCGCTGGGTTGCTGATATTAGTGCTGGGGGGCTATTACTACATCGATGATAAAAACTCTGCTGTTGGTTTTGCGGTGCAAGGCGGCACGCCCCCGGAAGCCGTGCAGAGTGCAGAAAACCATGGAGTGGAAAGCAATAATTCGGCCACTAAAGTTGAACCTGTAAACACAGAAACGGCTGTGCAATCCGGCGCCACAGTTGCAGCCACAACTGAGGTTCATCAACCGCAAGCCACAATCCCCCCGGCAAAGCCTGTGGAGGCCGTTGCCCCGCAAGCGCTGCCAGCCCTCAATATTACCGGTTATATTTATTTTGAAGACAAGCCGGAAAACAGCAAGTTATTTGTCGAAGGTATTGTCTATCGCCGCCACAGCCGTCTCGCCGAGGGTTTGATTCTGGAAGGGTTTTACCCCGACCATGTGGTGGTTTCCTATCGCGGTGCCAATCAAGAAATTAAAATTCCCTGATAATTTCCTTTCTCGGCGTAAGTAAACATTTGATTAATGTCATTCCCGCGCAGGCGGGAATCTATAATTGCTTGATTTTTCTGGACTCCCGCCTGCGCGGGAGTGACGAAAACAGAATTAAACAGAGTTTCCTTAAACCTGTCCCGAAAAGCTAACCCTTGACTCCAGCACGAGCCAATCGAAGTCAGCACCACTGATTTATCAGCTGTCATTTAAATGTCATCTATTCGTCACCGAATCGTCATGGTGACTGATTAATCTCCCCAGGTGTCTGGATGCAGGGGCGAGTTCAACAAGCCTCCCTGCAGACAAAAATCCATGCCTTTATGCCCTGATTGTGGCAACCGGCTATTCCTTTGATTAAATCCTGGAGTTTTCCAAATGAAGAAGAAATTGCTCGCAATATCAGTACTCACAGCTGCTTTGACTGGCTGTGGCGGCGGTGGTGATGTCAACATTGCGCCCAGCACAGTGGTGAATAATCCCAGTAGCGGTGGCGGTTCTACCCCGACAACCCCGACCAACCCCACAACACCAACCAATCCCTGCGCAGCCTATACCAAAGGTGGCACTACTTTTCAGGGCGCCCAGGATGGCGCCAACTGTGTTTACGGTGCTGATTTTGTCGATTTCGACAACCCCCTCACGGTGGATCTGACCATTGCCGACCTGCCCAATGATGGCGCCCATATCTTTCGCGGCAGTCTCTTTGTCGGCGTAAACCAGAAGGGCAATCAAAGCAGCTTCCAGTACAAAGCCGGTGGCCAAGGCCCCAAACTGACGGTCAATGCCGGTGTCACCATTGCCCTGGAAAATTCTTCAGACTTTATCGCCATTCAGCGTGGCTCCCAGATCATCGCCCGTGGCACTGCCGCCAACCCCATCACCTTTACTTCCCGCACCGATGTTGAAGGCACCGTGGCCTACAACGCCGTCAGCCAGTGGGGTGGCATGGTGATCAACGGTTTTGGTATTACCAACAAGTGCGCCTATACCGGCACCTTGGCAGCCAACGGCAATAGCGGTTTGACCCTGCAAAACAACACCTGTGACGTTACCGTTGAAGGTACTGAGGGCGGCACTGAAGCCAGCTACGGCGGCAATAACAATCAGGATAATTCCGGCGTTCTGGAATATGTGGTCGTTAAGCACACCGGCGCGGAAATTTCCCCGGATAACGAACTCAACGGCATCACTTTTGGTGGCGTGGGTTCCGGCACCACTCTTAACCATGTTCAGTCCTACAGCACTTACGACGATGGTGTTGAATTCTTCGGCGGCGCTGCCGACCTGTCCAACTACGCAGCGATTTATGTTCGCGACGATTCCATCGACCTCGACGAAGGTTATCGCGGTACCATCGAATACGCCCTGGTGATTCAGGATCTCACCGACGGCGCCCACTGTGTTGAAGCTGATGGTGTCGGCAGCTGGAATGCGACCATTGCTCCGGGCATTGTCGGCCAGAACCTTCACACCCAGGCAACCCTGAAAAATCTGACCTGTCTGGTAACCCCGTCTCTGACCTCTGCGGGAGCCACCCACGAAGCGGGCGCCGGTTTGATGATTCGCGAAGACCACGCTGCGAAAATCGAAAACCTGCTGTTGACCACCGCCTTCCAGGCTGACCCCAGTAACTCGAATAACAACGAAAACTACTGTCTGCGTCACCGCAACCAGTCGGTTGTCAGCGCCACGATTACTTCCTCTGTGGTTGCCTGTGCCGACCTCTACCGCGATGGTTCAGATGCCAATACCAGCGCCTGGGCTGCCACCCAGTCTGGCAACGTCTTCTTCACCACGGATGTCGCCGGGCAGGATCCCACCATTGACACCGATAACGGCCTGAAAATTCTCGATGGCTATTTCTCAATCCCTGCAGCGCAAATGATTGTTGGCGGCGTCAATCCCAATATCACGCCCACCGGTGGCGAGAGCTTTATTGGTGGCGTCAGCGCCAGCAACGATTGGACTCAGGGCTGGGTCTACGGTCTGACTATCCAAAATTGGGATCAGCCTCTGTGGGTTGGTCAGTAATTCTACGATTTTCGTCATCATCAAATGGCCGTAACCAAAGGGCGCCTTACGGCGCCCTTTCACTTGCAGGATAGTGATGGACGGCGTGACTACTTTGACTTGAAAGGTTTGTTGATATGAGAAGCAACAAGAAATTACTCGCTCTGGCTATTGCCACAGCGCCACTTTGGCAGGTCGCCAGCGCTATCGCCGCCGATGCCGGCAAGCCCAATATCGATCTCAATATTGAAGAAGTGGTGATTACCGCGCGCTTGAAAAGCAGTGCGGAAGACGTGGTTTTTGAGCGCATGGAGCATGAGGCCGTCACCGACCTGCTGAGTTCTGAATTGATCGGCCGCATCGGCGATTCCACCGTCGCCACCGCCCTGCGTCGCGTCCCCGGCGTGACCCTGGTGGACGACAAATTTATTTATGTGCGCGGCCTCGGCGAGCGCTATTCCAGCTCGTTGTTGAACGGCGCCTCGGTGCCGTCGCCAGATTTGACCCGCAGCGTACTGCCGCTGGATATTTTTCCCACCAGCATTGTTGAATCCCTGGCGGTACAAAAAGGCTTTACCGTGGATATGCCGGCGGCTTTTGGCGGCGGCAGTGTCGATATTCGCACCAAGAGTATTCCCGAAGAATTTTTGTTCAATGTGGAAATCGGCACCAGCCACAACACCGAAACCAGTGGCAGCGGCCTCAGCTATAACGGCGGTGGCGACGATGAGTGGGGAACCGATGATGGCACCCGCGCCCTGTCTGGCGATATTCGCGGCGCCCTCGATACCTATCTGGGGGATATCGGCGTCAACAATATTCTCAATGTCATTCAGCGCCAGGATTCGAGCCTGGGACGGGAAGATGCCGAATTGATAAACCGTCAACTCGCCAAGTCCCTTAAACGCGATATCAGTATCTACAATGACGATCCTGGCGAAAATATTGAGGGTCAGGTGAACCTTGGCAACCGCTTTTATTTTGATAACGGCATGGAGTTCGGTTTTCTCTCCGGGCTGTCCTACGACCACAATTTCGATACGGTGACCAGTGTTGACAGGGAATTCTCCGATCCCGACGAGCTGGTGGGCAACAGAACCGAGTCCACCCGTTCTGTGGATATTACCGGCAACCTCGGCTTTGGTCTGAGGGTCAATGGCGAACAGGAAATCAGCACCACCAGTCTGTTCCTGCGCAATAGCGACGATGTTGCCGCGATTCGCGACTACCATGTGCCCAACCGTCCACTATCGGGCAATCTGGGCAGCCGCTCCTACGATATTCGTTTTGAAGAGCGCGAGATGCTGGTCAATCAGGTCAAGGGTACCCATGTCTGGGGCGAGGAAACCCGTGAACTGCTGGGTCTGGAAAGCTGGGGCGAAAAACTTCCCTTCCTCGATCTGCTGAAAGTGGAGTGGTATTACTCCGACGCAGAAGTGGATTCCGAAATACCAAGCGAGATCAACGTTGCCGCCATTACTCAAACCGTACCAGGAACGGGTGAAGTTTTGGGATCTGTTGTCCAGCCGGGCGCCAGTATGGCGGACTACAGATTTACCGAGCTGGAAGACGAAGTGCTCAGCCAGGGTTGGGAAGCCAGCCTGCCGCTGGTAATGGGCAGCTTTGATGTGGAAATTTCCGGTGGCTGGGACTATGTGCGCAAGACCCGGATTTACAAACAGCTCGACTTCCAGCTCGGCTCAACGGATTCCAGTGTCACTGCGGTAACCGGTCAGGATCTCGGCGATCTCTTTGGCGACGCCAATCTCGACAATGATGACCTGGGTTTTGGCCTCAACGTGTCGCCAGCGACAGCGCGAAGCTACCTCGCGGCAGTAACCAACGAGTCGATTTTTGGCCAGTTCGACGCCACCTGGCAGGACACCTGGCGCATTATTGTCGGCGCCCGCTATGAGGAATATGTTCAGGCCGCGCTGCCCTGGCAGCCGCTGAACTATACCTCCAGCCAGATTTCCACAGATCCTGTCGAACTGGAAAAGGCGGTATTTACCGATGATCAGGTTTATCCATCCCTGTCCATGGTCTATATGGGGCAGAACTTCTGGGCGGAAACCTTCCAGTTGCGTTTCAGCTATTCGGAAACCGTGGTCAGGCCGGACCTGCGGGAAGTGTCGGATGCCAGTTACAGGGATCCCATCACCGACTTCCTGGTATTTGGCAACCCAAATGTGGTGCCCTCGGACTTGAAAAACTACGACCTGCGCGCCGAGTGGTTCTTTGATAATGGCGACAACTTTACGGTATCCCTGTTCTACAAGGATATTGCCAATCCCATCGAGTATTTCGAAGTGGCTGGCGGCGGTGAAACCCTGCCCAGCTCCCAGATCATCAATGCCGACAGCGGTGAAATCACCGGTATCGAAGTGGAATGGTTAAAGGAGCTGTCATTTTTGGGTGATGCCTTCAGTCCCTTTTTCGTATCCGGCAACCTCACCTTTCTCGACCACGAGCTGACGGTTGGCACCGCCGCCGATGCCCCCACCAACGCTGTTCGCGGCTTGTCGGGCGCGTCCGACTATGTCGCCAATATCCAGTTGGGTTTCGACTCGGAGGATGGCAAACATTCCGCCATGCTGGTATACAACGTTTACGACGAGCGTCTCTATACTGCCGGGCGACTGGGTACGCCAGACACCTTTGAGCAGCCGTTTAACTCCCTGGATCTCACCTATTCGTTTTATATGAACGACAGCATTACCATCAAAGCCAAGCTCAAAAACCTTCTCGACGAATCGATTACGCTTGAACAGGGTGGTGTCGAAATTTACGAAGAGGAAAAAGGGCTTGCCGGTAGCTTAGCGGTTCAGTGGCAATTCTAATGAAACTCTGATTAATGTCATTCCCGCGCAGGCGGGAATCTATAAGGGCTTCATTTTTCTGGACTCCCGCCTGCGCGGGAGTGACGAAAGCGGACTTAATCAGAGTTTCACTAGTTTTAAAATAAGCACAGACAATAACAAATCTAAGCCACCCGCGAGGGTGGCTTTCTTTTTTTACGGGCGAACCCTTAGCCTTTTGATATATGTGGAATCCTGAATGGCTCGGTAGAGCAGGGGAATCACCAGCAATGTCAGAATGGTGGAGAAAAACAGGCCGCTGACAATGGCAGTGGCAATCGGTCCCCACACCAGGGATTTTCCGGCAAAGCCCGCCGCCAGGGAAAACAGGCCGGCAATGGTGGTCAGTGAGGTGATAAGGATGGGAATCACTCTTCTGCGCGCTGCATAAACCGTGGCGTGAAGCACGCTCATGCCCGCTTCAAGGCGGTCATTGGCGGCGGACACCAGAACAATGGAGGTGTTCACGGAAATACCGGATAGCGCCACCACGCCGTAGAGTGTGTAGAGGCTGAGGGGATTGCCGGTGATGTAAAGGCCGAGGATGACGCCGGTAAACGCCAGGGGAATGGAAACCAGCACCAGCAGAGGTTGCCAGTAACTTCTAAACTGGGTGCCGAGAATCAGGTAAATCAAACCCAGGCCGACAAGAAAGAGCATGACAATGGCGTCGATACTCTCATTGATGTCGTCGAGTTCGCCGGAAAAATCGATATTGATGGTCGGATATTCAGCGGCGACGGTTTGCCAGAACGCCGCCAGTTCAGCGTTGGCATCCACGGTGTTGGTGGCGTTTTCGTCGAAGTCTGCAGACACCGTAATGGTGCGCAGATAGTTGTAGTGACGAATATTTTGCTGGCCGTATTCGTAACTGGTATCTACCAGATCCGCCAGGGGTACGGCATCGCCATCGGCGTTGTAAAGGGTCTCATTAAACAGCGCGCTTATCTGCGTGTTGGCTACAGCCTCGCTGCGGTGGGCAACGACGCGCACGTCGACTTCCTCGCCGCGATCCTGGTAGCTGGTCACCAATTCGCCGTCGACAAAGGCTTGCAGCGCGCGGGTCACCGTATCCGGCGCCAGCCCCGCCCGCTTGATGGCATCGCCATTGAGACGCACCACCACCTCCGGATTGCCGGAGCGAAAATCCAGGTTGATATTGCGGTAGTAGCCCTGTTGCTCCATATAGTCGACATAGCGATTGACGGCTTTCTCGATGGCGTCGAAATCGTCGCCGCGAACCTTGATATTAATGGGCTGGCCGATGGGCGGGCCATCTTCCAGCAACAGCACCGAAATGCGGGCGGCTTTGTAGCGGCTGCCGAGACTGGTGGTGATGGTGTCGACGATGGTGCGAACATCCCGGCGGCCATCCAGCTGGGGGGCAAGGCTCACCATCACCTGACCCACATTGTCGCCGTAGAGGGGTTCGGTCTGGGTGAACATCTGGCCGGCGTAGGCGGTTGTCGCCCTGATTTCGTCGTCTTCAAGCAGTGCCAGGGTTTTCTGTTCAAATTCTTCCGCCATCTTGAGGGTTTGCGTCAACGGTGTTCCCGCAGGCATTTCCACATTGACATAAAACACGCGAAAGGGATCGGAGGCGAAAAAATTCACCTTGAGGGCGCCGGACAGCAGCAGCCCTAGGGCAACCGCAAAGATGGCGGCAACGCCGAGCAGCGACAGCCAGGGGCGCCGCAGCGCCTTGAGCAATGTCAGGCTGAAGTGATGGCGAACCTTGCTGGTAAAGCGGCGGCGCAGGCGCTGGGTTCTGGATTCGCGGCGAAAGTTAACATTGATCAGGGTCACATGGGCGGGCAGCATCCAGAACGCCTCCAGCAGGCTGACCGCCAGAGCCAGGCAAACCACCATAGGCACAATTTTCATAAACTCGCCGAGAATGCCGGGCAACAGCATCAGCGGCAGAAAGACCGCAATGGTGGTCATCACCGAGGTGGCCACGGGGGCGGCCACTTCACGCAGGGAGTCGAGGCTCGCCTGCATGGGTTTTGCCCCGCGCTGAAGGCGGTAATAGATGGCTTCCACCACCACTACGGCATCGTCCACCAGCATACCCAGAGCGATCACCACGCCCAGCAGCACCGAGTTATTTAATGTGGTCAGGTTGGTGGCGTGGAGAATAAAAAAGGTGCCCGCCAGGGTAAAGGGAATGCCGATGCTGGTTAAGAAGGCAATTCTGGTACCCAGAAATAACCAGGACACCAGCACCACAAGGGCAAGGCCAATGAGGGCGTTGTTCTGCATCAAACTGATGGCTTCCCTGGTGCTGACGGTCTGGTCGTCCACCAGCACCAGGTTATAACCCAAAGAGCCAATGGCCTGATTTTCTGTGTCGAGATAAGCGCGCAGCTTGTCGATCAGGTCAAGGGTGTTGACGCCTTCCTGTTTCGTCAGGCTGTATAAAATGGCGGGCTGCCCCTGGTAGCGGGCGAGAATTTCCGGCTCCGCCGCTGCGCGATAGATGGAGGCGACGCTGCCGAGGGCAACCACTCCTTTGGCGCTGACCAGGGGCATGGCCTCGAGGTCGCTGAGGGAGCCTGTGGTGCCCTGCAGGCGCACCGTCCATTTGCCATTGCCGGTTTCAAGGTCGCCGATGGCGGTATCCTTGAAATAGGCTCGAACCGTGTCGGCAATATCGGCGGGGGTAATGCCGAGGCCGTCGAGTTTTTCCGGGTGAAAGGCAATGTGCAGTTCCGGGTCTTCGGCGCCCTGCATCAGGGCTTTATCGATGCCGGGAAGCTGTTCAAACTCCTTGCGCAGCACGGCGCCGTAGCGGCGCAGGTCGTCGTCAAAGGACGGACTGGTGAGCACCACAATAGCAGTAGGGAAACCGCTCGATGTGCTGATCTCGTAGATTTGTGGGTCCTGAGCCTCTTCCGGCAGTTTGTCGGTGTAGACGTTTTGCACTTCCCGGCGCAGGTCGGCGATGCGCTTGTCGAATTCCCGCTCATTGAGCTGGTCGAAGCGCAGCAGAATGGTGGAAATGCCTTCGCGGCTGGTACTGGAAACAAACTTGATATCGCGGACACTGCTGCTGATCACATCTTCAATGGGGTCGGTGATGCGTTTCTCGACATCAATGGCAGACGCGCCGGGGAGGGCGGTCATGATATTGATCCAGTTGAAATTAATATCCGGGTCTCTGGCTCTGGGCATTTGCTGAAAAGCCAGGGTGCCGAGAACAAGAATCAGCACAAAGAGAATATTGGCCAGCACATGGTTGTCGAGAAAACGTTCAAACAGTTTCATGGGTCGGTCAGTTTCCAGCAGAGCCGCTGCTGATGCTGTCCCCATCCTGCACTGTACCCAGGGAGTCGGTAACCACCAGGGTGTCCAGGGACAGGCTTACCGGTTGTGACTTGCCCGGAAATGCATTGTCGAGAGCAACAAAGCTGACGCGCGCGTCTTTGACAATAAAAAACCCCGTAGCGCCGTTGCGATTGACCAGGTAGCGGGGCGGCAAATGGGGCACCGGGCTGTTCCATACCACCTTGCCGGCAGTGCCCGGCAGGGGTTTTTCGGCGCTGAAACCCAGACGCAGCTCTTGAGTTCTTGTCACCGGGTCGATGGCGGCGACGCTGCGCAGAAGAACCAGGGGATAGTCGCGGTTACCGGCAAACACAAACGCGGTTTGCGGGGAAATTTTTTCTCCGTCAAGCTCGTTGACCCGCGCCGAGACTTCGAGGTTGTCGCCATCGATCAATGCCAGCAGCGCCGTGCCTGGTACCGCCAATTGCCCTTTGGAAACATGGCGGGCTTTAACAACGGCATCAAAAGGCGCAAAAATCTGGCAGCGGGAGGCGTCAACGCGCGTCTGCTTCAGCGCGGCCTCGGCACTGCGCACCGCAGCGGCGAAGCCGCTGTAAGCGGCCTCGGTGGCGTCGACATCCTGCTGGGAGGTCAGTTTGCGGCCAAGCAATTGGCGGGAGCGCTCGTATTGATTTTTTGCCAGAACCTTATTGGCCTTGGCGCCATCGAGCTGCGCCTGGGCAATGGCGACGGCCAGTTCGTAGTCGCTGCAATCCAGGGTCAGCAGCAGTTCGCCCTTTTTAACCCGGCTGCCCGTATCGGCAATAACCTCGGCAACCTCGGCGGTAATGCGAGCGCTGATGTCGGTGTCGCTGAGGCTGATAACCGTGGCTGACGCCGATATTCTGGGGTATTCCACCAGTTCAGCCAGGGGCGCAAAGGCAATGTCGGCAACGGCGGTGTTGCCGGTGAAGACGAGAATAACCAGTATCCGTAAAAAGGCGAGGCGGTTAAAGGCGTGTTTCCTGTCCATGAAAAGGTTCCGGGGAATAACCTGGGTCTGTGGCAATGACAACGGCAGCGGTTTGCGACCTGTTACGAAGTGCCGACATCCTAGCAGAAGCGCTGACATCCCGGAATAACAAACCAGTTCAACGGGCTGTCGCGCTCAGGCTTGCCTGTTGACCGGGCATTTACTGGCAATAGCTATTTCTGCAGCTATATTTTTAGAGAGCAGTATTCATAGAGCAATGACAAAGGGAACAGGCAATGGAAATATTCAATCACGATATCAGCAACCTTTTTGCCCAACTCGGGCTCGACGGTGACGAGGAGACAGTAGAGCGCTTTATCGCCAGCCACCGCCACGGAGATCCACGCCTGTCGGTGGATCAACTGGCTGTGTGGACGCCGTCGCAGAAACAGTTTTTGCGCGAAGCACTGGCGGAGGATTCCGCCTGGTGTGAGGCTGTGGATGAACTCAGCGCCAGGCTCTGCGCCGATACGGCGGGCGCCTGAGACAATCCTTGCGCGATGGCTTTGCGCCGCGACGTGGCGGCTACAGATATTGGCCTGTCATCCGTAGGAGCGGGGTAGATCACACCCAGATTCGACAGGCTGTTGACTATTGGCCTGCCATCCGTAGGAGTGAGCCCTGCTCGCGATCGTTATGCCCATTGGCTTGTCGCGAGCGAGGCTTCGTGCGCCGCATGGCAAGAGGTTAACCTGAGGCTAATACCCTAAACGGGTTCTAAAGCGGTAGCTGAATCTGCTCATCCCGTTCGAGAAAGCGCTTCAGGTTGCTGGGACGGTAGTTGGGGTTGCGCATAAAGCGCTGTTCCGCTGATGAGTGCAATGTTTCATCACCGTTGCCAACGCCAATGGCGCGGCGTTTGGCGGCGCTTTTATTGCCGGCACCGGTGCTGAAATCGGTACTGCCATTGCTGCTGCGCAGGCGCAAGGCGTCGCGAACAAAATCCGTATCCAGCCCCAGGCCAATGGCGCTGGCTCTTTCCAGCATCCATTCCAGGCTGATATTGGCCAATGCCATATCGCCGCCGATGCCGCCAATATCCCGATGATTGCCGGTAAACCAGCACTGCTCGGTGCGGGCGCGATCGTCGCTGGTGAGCCACAGGCAGGGGGTAAAATCTTTGCGGGTTTCATCAATGGCGAGGGCGTGGCAGGCATTTTCCACCGTGCGGCTCAAACTGCGGTCGTGAAAACCAAGCCCGTTGCTGGTGTCTGTGGCCGGAATACCAAAATTGCCGACGCTGTCCCAGACACCGAGAAACTTGATGGCTGGCGTATGGCTGTGGGCGTTGCGAAACAGTACGCCGTTGCGGGCATCAGCACCCCAGCGGGTGCGGTAGATATGCCAGGCGTCGTCGACTTTATCGAGATGCTGCTTTTTCAGCAGGCCCGCATTGCGAATCATGCCGATGCAGCTGCGCACCACAAAGCTGCCACGGCTGAAACCGAAAAACCACAGTTGATCGCCGGGTTCGTAGTTCAGCGCCAGCTGCTCGTAGAGCCAGCAGATACTGGCTTCAAGCAATGGCTGCTCTTTGCTGGCGACGGCCTGAAAGGGATCGCTCACGCTGATTTGAGTCACCGGCTTGCTGCTGCCGGGGGATGCTGCTGAGGGCAGGATGGCGGCCTTCACCACACCGACATTGCTGTGGGCGGGAATATTGGCGCTGTGCCATAAACCATCACTGCACACGATAAGTCTTTTCATTGCTGGGTGTTTGCCCCTTTCCCGGAATGCCGTTTCAAACTGCGAATAATAAACCTTGCAGGATTTAACGCCACCGTCAATTCCCTGGGTAGCGGCGGGATATCGCCGCTGATTTGAGTGGCGAGCAGTTCTGCCACCATGGGGGCATAGGTTAGTCCCCTGGAGCCGTGGCCGCAGTTGAGCCACAAGCCCGGCAGGTAACAGCCGGGCAGGGGGATATCCGCTTTGCCGTTGCGCCCATAGGCGGCAAAGCGGGCGGTGAAGCCATCGACATCGGGAGCGGGGCCGGCAACGGGCAAATAATCCGGTGTGGTGCAGCGAATGCCTGCCCGGCCATGGAGGTTGGCGGCGGTCAGGTTTGCCCGCGACCACAGCACTGGCAGAGCCCCATCGGTTTTTGCCAGGGTTTCCAGGTTGCGTTGGTGATCCCTGCTGCGCACCTGGGTATTTGACTCATCCATATCATAGGTGGCGCCGAGGGTGTGAACACCGGATTGCGCCGGAGCCATATAACCGGCGCCGCAAATTACGGTGCGCAGTGCCGCCGACGCTGAAGTGGCGGGCAGGGCGCTAATCTGGCCGCGAATTTGGCGCAGCGGCAAATGGGCGCACTGCTCAAGACGGGTCGCGCTATAGCTGCTGGCGACAATAATCACCGGCGCGCTGGCCAGGAGTTTGTCGTTGCTGTCGAACAGGTGCCAAATGGCATTGTTCTCATCCCGTTCCAGCCGCGTTACCGTGCCTTGCCGAAAGGGAATATTGGCGCTCAGCCAGGCGCAAACCGCCGGTGGCTGAACCCAGCCGAGGGCGGGGAAAAACAAACCCTTGTCTGCGCTTAGGGAAACGCCGGCGAGTTCGCTTAATTCATTACCGGCCACAGGGCGCACCAGTTCCGGCGCATTGGCAAAGCGTTTGTCAATGTCGGCAAAGCGCCGTGTTTCGTTGTCATTTTCAGGAAGCACCAAAACCCCACAGCGCTCACCAGGATTGCCCGATTGCCAGTAATCCTCATAAAAATGCAGGGCGTGGCAAAGGGCATGGCGGCCAAAGAGGGCGAGGGCGGAGTCCTCCGTGGACAGTTTCGGGTAGAGAATCCCCTGGGGGTTGCCCGATGCCTCCTGCCCCGGTTGGGGATGGCGATCCATAAGGGAAACCTGCCAGCCCCGGTTTTTCAACGCCGCCGCCGTGGTGCAGCCGGCAATGCCAGCGCCAATAACAATAGCCTGCTGTCGCTGCTCTTTGGGCTGAAGATGGAGGTGCCAGGTGGCTTCGTGACGGCTGTTGCGCAGTACTTTGGGTTCGACCCAGTCAGGGTGGCTGTTGTCTTCCTTTGCGGGCAGGCCATTGAAATGGCCGCAAAGCATATCCCGCTTGCGGCCAAACCCCGGCCTTTTTTCCAGGGTAAAACCGGCACGGGCAAGGCCGTCGCGCACCAGTCGCGCCACGGTAAAGGTGGCGAAGGTGGTGTTTTTATGGTCGAGTTTTTCATGACTCAGCTTTTTATGGCCGAACGTTTCATGACTCGGCTTTTTATGACAGAAAGTTGCCATCAACTGAAACAGCGCGTCTGACCATAGATCCGGGTTTTTTGACGGTGCAAAACCGTCGAGAAACCAGGCGTCGGCTACCGGGTTGCCGACATGGCTAAAGACGGGATGGCTGGATGTCAGCAGGGATTCAAAACCCGCAATGGCATCATCAAAAATCAAGGTAAGCTTAACCCTGTTATCAAAAAACCACAGCTGATGAAACCCCTGAACCGGCGGCGGGTACTGATGCAACAGCGCCGTTGCCTCTGCGTTCAGTTCTGGCCACAGCGAGAGCGCAGTGGCAATTTCGGTGCAGCTGAGGGGGTACTTCTCCACAGAGACAAAATTGAGCCGGGATTGCCGTGGCGCCATATCAAGCCACAGCGCAGCGGCGGCCAGAAAATTCAGCCCGGTGCCAAAGCCGGTTTCAAAAATGGTGAAGTTTTCGCCATCGGGCAGTGATTGCCAGCGTTGCGGCAAATCGTTGCCGTCAATAAACACATGGCGGGATTCCAGTAAACCGTCATCCCTGGAGTAGTAAAGATCACCAAAACGCCTGGACAGTGGCAAGCCGTCCGACCATTCAATATCGGCTGTCTGTAACTGGGGCTGAGGCGGGTGGTTTTTCACGGTGTGTTAGCGCCTGCATTCGGTGGCGCCAGACCAAATTCGGCGACGATTTGCTGGCACCAGCGGGCAATGCGTTCGTCTGAAAGTTCAAAGTCGTTTTCGTCATCCAGCGCCAGGCCGACAAAATAGTTGCCGTCTGCGGTCAGAGCCTTGGATTGCTCAAAACTGTAGCCTGTCACCGGCCATTGGCCGACCACCTTGCCCCCCAGGTTCACTACCTTTGCCCACAGAAAACCGAGGGCGTCCTGAAACCATTCCGGGTAGCCGATCTGGTCGCCAAGGCCATAAAGGGCGATGGTTTTGCCGTTGAAATCCAGCTGATCGATAGCGTCCCACAAGGCTTCCCAGTCTTCCTGCAATTCGCCGTAATCCCAGGTGGGAATGCCCAGAATCAGCAGCTGGTAATTCTCCATGGGCGCGACACCGCTAGCGGCAATATTGTGAATATCCACCAAATCTGCGCCCAGTTCGGCGCAGATTTTTTCGGCGGCAATTTCCGTATAGCAGGTGGATGAACCGTAAAAAAGGCCGATGGGTGCAGTCATATTGAATAATAAGCCGTCATAGAAAAGGGTAAAAAAAAGAGTCAATATGCTGTCGATGCTGTCAGCGACGCATATAGCTGTGGATGATACCCGGATACTGCCCTGGGGTTAACCGGGTATTAAAAACCGCCGTCAAAATTCAGTTGGCGCCAGGCTTCATACACCAGCACGGCGGCGGCATTGGATAAATTCATGCTGCGGCTTTCCGCCTGCATGGGAATACGGATAACATTGTTCGCCCCCAATGCATCGCGAAAATCCTCGGGCAGCCCCCGAGTTTCCGGGCCAAACACCAGGGCATCGCCGGGTTTAAAATCAACCTCGCTGTAAAACCTGGTGCCTTTGGTGCTGAGGCCGTAAACCCTTGCGGGCTTGATTTCATCGAGAAAAAATTGCCAATTGGGATGAATGCGAACCGCCTGCCACTCCCGGTAATCGAGCCCGGCGCGGCGCAGGCGCTTGTCGTCCATCTCAAAACCCAAGGGTTCTATCAAGTGGAGCTGAAAGCCCGTATTGGCGCAGAGGCGAATAATATTGCCGGTATTGGGTGGAATTTCCGGTTCGTAAAGGACAATATGGAGCATGAAAACACAGCCATCGGTGAATAGTGGATTATTATCATAGCCTGACGCCCAGAAAGGAAGTTGCCAATGGCCAACACCAACCCTAGCCACAGTCGCGACCAATACAAAGCCACCCATACGCCGGGGCAGATTGCCGAGCGCCTTGAAAATGGCCCCGACTCCATCTACCTGAAAGACTTTATCTACGGCGCCATCGATGGCGCCGTTACCACCTTCGCCGTGGTTGCCGGTGTTGCCGGAGCCGGATTGTCGTCGGGGGTGATCATTATTCTCGGCCTGGCCAACCTGCTCGCCGATGGCTTTAGCATGGCCATCAGCAACTACCTTGGCACCAGGGCAGAAAACCAGCTGCGCGACAAAGCGCGGGAGCGGGAATTTGACGAAATTCACCATTATCCCCAGGGCGAAAGAGAAGAAGTGCGCCAGATTTACGCCAAAAAAGGGTTTCAAGGCCAACTGCTCGAAGACGTGGTTGAGGTTATAACCGCCGACAAAACCCGCTGGGTGGATGTGATGATTCAGGAAGAACACGGCATGGTGCTTGAAGACCACAACGCCACTAAAGGCGGGCTGGCCACCTTCGCGGCCTTTTGCCTGATCGGCCTGATTCCCCTGTTACCCTATTTGATCAACTGGTTTAGCGCCGACGTCATCACAGCACCCTTCTTGTGGAGCAGCATTCTCACCGGCATCGCCTTTGTCAGCGTGGGGGCAATGAAATCCCGGTTTGTTAATCAGCACTGGTTAATGGCGAGCCTCGAAACCCTGGCCATTGGCGGTGTTGCGGCCATTCTTGCCTATGTGGTGGGTGTGCTTTTAAAAGGTGTGGTGTAGAGGCTCAAGCGTTAAAGATAACTTAACGGGCTGCGAACTCCGTGAGCACCTTGCTTTAAAACGTGGGTGTAGATTTCAGTGGTTTTTACGTCGGCATGGCCAAGCTGTTGCTGCACCGTGCGAATATCCGCACCCGATTGCAATAAATGGGTGGCGAATGAGTGGCGCAGAGTATGGCTACCCACTTCCTTCTCTATTCCTGCTGCTCTTGTCGCAATCCTCAAGAACTTATTAATATTGGTTTCATCAAAATGATGCCGCCGCAAATTACGGGTACTCGGCTCAAAACTCAATTTGGTGGACGGAAACAGGTATTGCCACCCCAGCTTGGTGGGAGCAGAAGGATACTTCCTCGCCAGCGCATCAGGCATCCAGACCCCCTGATACTCGGGATGCAATAGATCCCCTTGAAGTAGTAACTCAACGCTCTTGATTTGAGCGGTTATTCGCTCCACCAACTCCGGCGCCAGTGTTACCAGGCGATGCTTGAATCCCTTGCCATTCCAAACCTGAACTTGCAGGTTATCCAGATCAATATCCTTAACCCGCAAACGAACCAATTCAATACGTCGCAATCCGGAACCGTAAAGCAGGGAAGCCATCAGCAAATGTAAGCCACGTAGTCTCGAAAGCAGTGCAGAGATCTCTTCACGTGTCAGCACCACAGGCAGCTTCCGCTGACGGCTGGCCTTGCGGAAGGCGCCGAGATCTCCCAGGGGTGTGTCCATGTATTTGCTATACAGAAAAACGATGGCATTCAGGGCAATAGCCTGGGTCGACGCAGAGACGTCCCGCTGAACCGCAAGAAACGTTAGAAAGGCCTCAACCTCGGCAGCTCCCATCTCCTCCGGGTGTTTTTTCTGATGGAAAACTATGAAATACTTGATCCAGTAAAGATATGAGTCGATGGTTCTGCGGCTATAGCGGCGAACCAGCATGTATTCCCTAATGGAATTGAGAAAGGGCGATGGTGACATGGAAACAAATTCCTCCCTGGAGTTAACAACACGGCGAGCTCTTCATGAACTGCCGAAGGTGATTATCGGGAATCATTCACGATTTTTCAACGCCGTGCTGCAATCTTTAAAATTCTTTATGTTTTTCATGGGGTTGCGATGGAAGGAAAAATCAGATCGCGATTATGGTCCGTTCCCGCTAATAATTATTATGAGGTCGAAGACCTCATTAACGTACTGTTGGGCGTCACAGTCTGCATACCTTGTCGCCCTTCCTGGATTCCTCGCTGCCGAAATACGAAGCGAATCTCGCCTTGCTCTCTCGTGGAGTGAGAATCGCCCTGTAATCGACACGCGGCGGCCTTGCTTCAATGCGACGATTGTCCCAACAGAGCGTCTCTACATCGAGGTCTCCATGCTCTTTCTGAATCTGCTCCAGCGCAAAAATCATCTCGGAAATCTTCACTTTGACTCCTCCGGGCATCGCGCCCAACAATTCAATGCAGCGGATTCGCTGCGCTCACAGCTGATTTACACGTTATGCATAAGTACATTTGTCTAATTTGTCTTTTTGTGAGCATTGGTTACGCCGATGGTCTGCCAATGGAAATTTCAGAATGCCCGGTTACTTTCGCGTGTGAAGAAGGATATCTACCCTACAAAACGGTTGAAGCAATCTATCCAGTAAAAGCCATTGAGAATCAAATATCGGGTTACGTTGTTGTTGAGTTTTTGGTAAACCGTCAGGGTGTCCCAGAAAGATTAAAAATTGTTGAGTCGGTTCCAATCGGCATCTTTGAGCAGGCCGCAATTGATGCGGTGTCACAATTTCGCTACGAACCACCATTAGTTGATGGTTTGCCAGAAGAAGTCACTGGGGTTTTATATAAGTTGGAGTTTAAGTAATGCATAACAAGCACCTGTTGTCGCCGCAAAAAGCGCGGCTGGGACAAACTACGCTTTGCTTCGTTTGCCCCAAAGGTGGGCGTTAGGTGAATAATGAGATCAGTGCTATTAATCGTATTTGTTTTTCTAGCCACATTAGTTCAGGCGGCTGATGAATTTATTGTTGTTGCAACGCCGTTATCAGCCACACTAAGCAACAAAAGCTGTGATGATTACACTGAAAATGATCCAAATTCAAAATTCCAAGAAGTCTGCATGGATAGAGTCTTTAATATTTCTTACCAGGTTCTTGGTGTTTTATCGGGTAGCTACAACGGCAAAACAATCCATGCTATTGATTTCTATCACTACTCAGGGCTTCCTGACCACATGATAATTGACCCAGCGTGTGTAACATTTCGTGAGTATCGCGGTGAATATGTTCATATCGAGTCTGCCCCGGCGAAAAAGGGTAAGTCTGGCTATGTATGCGAAAGCACCTAACAAGGTGGTGTTGTTCGCCGCGCAAAAAGCGCGCGGCTGGGACAGCCTACACGCCGCTTCGCTCTGTTCCGGCTGCCCCAAACCACGGCGTTATGAGAATCGCATGAATCGAGCATTTGCAATAGCATTCCTATTTTTCTCAGTTGTGGCGCAGGCATCGCCGCCAATTTCTGAGCAAGAAATCACGCCGAAGAATGTACGCGAACTAGGATTCTTTGTAAGTATAGAAGTGACGCCAGAGGCAACCTCCATCAACTTAGTTGGCCCTAAAAGCTTGGATGAAAATTGCTTCCCCGCTCGCAGTGGTAGCGCACTTATGGACAAATCCGGAAATGAACTGATGGTCTATCAGACAAATCTTGAGGCTTCAGACTCAGCTCCGGTGTCTCTTGGATACTTCACTAAAATGGATACAACTATGAGCGTTTGGCTCGACTACTTTTGTTCGCCGGGGCAGGAATCAAAAAGCAGGCGTTTTGTCATTCCATCTGTAGCCAAGTATCTCATAACAAGTCAATCAACTTCGCGCCTGTCGGCGCCGGACAGCCTGCGCTTCGCTTCGGCTGCCGGTTATTGAGTCGTTAAGGTGATTACATGGAAATGATCCGAGTTCGTTCATCAGCAATTAGCTCCGTTGGTTATGATCCTGATTCCATGCGTATGAAAATACGCTTCACAAGCGGTGGTACTTATACCTACTGTCGTGTGCCACAACATATTTTTGACGGTCTGCTTTCGGCGCACTCCAAAGGTGCGTACTTTGACCGCCATATCAGAGATCGCTATCAATGCTAATGCCAAGGTCTCTGGCAATATCATCAACCAACCTCAAGGCTTTGCTGTTGTCAATTCGCCAGCTTGTTTCATTCGGCTCAATTTCGGGCAAGTCTGTTGTCACACAGTTATTGCAAGCATTCAAGGCAAGTCCAATTTCATCAAGAGCAGCTTTCAGTTCAATTTTGTTCATAGTCTCCATCACCTTAACAAGTGCTTGGTGCGGGACAACCGGCTGCGCCGGTCGCCCCACAAGCAAGCGTTAAGTGCTCATGCGAATACCGACGGACTCATACGAGAATATTTGGGGCGATTATGTTCTTGCGCTTTCTTGGATGAGGTCGATAGGAGTCGAAATCACTTCGGGAAGAACTCAGTTCTACGAAAAAGTTATTGGGACATGGGTGAGAGACTTCCGAACAGCCTCAGTTCAGCAGGCTAACGAAATATTTCCGGATTTCGTAAGCTCCATGTTCGAAGTCATGGACTTCATAGATGTCTATAAATCCTTGGGCGGCGTACCAACGCCCAGTCTCAAATCTATCGCAGAAAAGCTCCAAAAGGGAGTCAATGGTCCAATCAACTCAGCAGATGAATCGTGCAAGTCCACAGCGGCACGTAATTTTATTTTTGAAGCGCTTGTTGCTGCGCGTGCGCACAGGCCGGAAAAGTCTGTTTATTCCCATTTTGGTGCCACCTCAGATACTGGATTAATCGTCGACGGAAAGAGCGTATGGATTGAATGCAAGCGCTTAACGTCCTTGGATAAGCTGGAAGCAAATGTAAGGAAAGCCTGCAACCAAATCGAATCGGCGCTGAAACGTGACGCATCAACTCAACATAGAGGTTTGGTTGCAATTGATTTCACAAAAATCATCAACAAAGGCGACAAAATATTGGTTAAAAGCAATGACAGTGATCTGCTTCAGGAAATTGATTTGATCACCGAAAGAATAATTCAGCAGTGTTCCCACGAATGGGAAAAGGTTTATAAAACAAAAAATAGAAAGATACTGGGAACACTTGTACGATTTTCGACGATGGCTACCTCCGAGAGCAGAAATCTGATTGTCCGGGCAAGTCAATGGGCCATCAATCCAAAGCTGAATATAAAGTCTGCTGATGAGCAACTGCTTTATAGTCTGGCGGCGGCAATGAAGTAGTGCGGAAAATTAGGTTCGCACTTAACAAGGCAATGGTGCGGGACTGCCTACACTCCGCTTCGCTGCGTTTCGGCAGCCCCACATCGCGGCGTTATAAGGCATCACCTGACGCATGATTAGAACGGAAAGATTGATACTTCGGCAATGGGATGATGAAGACCTCCACCCCTTTTCGCAGATGTGTGGGGATAAGGACGTGATGGAGTTCTTCCCGACGCTTCTGACGGAGGAAGAAAGCTACAGTATAGGGAGAAGAATCAAGTCTCTCATAGCTGAGCGTGGGTGGGGGTTCTGGGCTGTAGAGATCCCCGGTCAAAGTAAATTTATTGGATTTGTCGGGCTGCATATTCCCAAAGAAAGTATGCCGTTCTCACCATGTGTTGAGATCGGCTGGCGTCTTGCGAAACGATATTGGGGTATGGGTTACGCGACAGAGGCAGCCAAAGAGTCATTGCGGTACGCTTTTACTCACTTGGGTTTAGATGAGGTGGTCTCTTTTACGACAGTGGGTAACATTCGCTCGCAGTCCGTCATGGAGAAAATCGGGATGGCTTATACCAGCAATTTTGAGCATCCTGACCTAGAGCCTTCTGACCCGCTTTGCGAGCACGTTTTGTACAAGATAAGCAAGGATCAGTGGGAGCTACATGCCTTATAACCAGGCCAGGCACAGCGACGGCTTTTCCGTTGCGGCTTCGCCTTCACTACAAAGCCGCGCGTGCTGGCGGCGTTAGGGCTTCAAATGACAATCCGTGCAATCACAATAATCTTGGTGGCAATGATGTTAAGTGGCTGCCCACCAAAAAACGCAATGCTAAAACAAAGGGAAGTACAACACATCGAAGCAGGTCTTGGAGTTGATGGAACCAAGAAAATACTGTCTTCAAACGAAGAAGTTGATGCTCTCTCAAGTGAGGTAACGCAGCTGCTAAATAGTCATGGCTTTGAATTACTATACTCAAGTACGTCATGGGGGCTTCAGCCGCTAACTGGGCACACACAAAATTTAAGTTTCAGGCTTCCAGGTACTAACGCCATTCATTGCTACGTTCAAATTTCAAAAAAAGAGTTTCGTGTAAAATTTAGAGAACTAGAAAGGGAGCCACAATCAGATGAATTCGCAACAACAGACTATGATTTCAAGATTGCAGAGCAGGCTGTAATATCTCTCAATGTTCTCGCAAAACAAAAATTCAAGGGGCGTTCCGTACGCATTTCTAAGTTTGATCGTGCAGAAAGCCCTAACAAGTAAGTTGTATTAGTTCAGACCAGATCTGACACCTGCTCTTGAAAAAGAGAGGGTTACCGGTTTTGATGAAGGTGACGAAACCTGAAATCAAACCCATAAGAGGTAACCC
>JALOAH010000147.1 GCA_023228865.1 Porticoccaceae bacterium
AATTGGAGCTGGTTGTTTCCCGGTCCTATGGACCTGGTCGCTACGATCCGGCATATGAAGAAAAAGCGCATGATTACCCCATCGGTTATGTCCGCTGGACAGAAACGCGCAATATCGCCGCCTTTCTGACCCTTCTGGCGGAGGACAAACTGGATGTCTCGCCACTGATCAGCCACCGGGTGGCAATTGAAGAAGGCGCTCGGGCTTATGCGATCATCATCGGAGATCAGCCCTACCTGGGTGTGCTCCTCACTTATGAAGAGCAGGACCTGCCCGACGAACGGCGCATTCTTAACACAGCAGCGCCTTCTGTACGGGTCAGACCCGATGAAATCCTCGCTTTGGGTGTGTTGGGCGCTGGAAATTATGCCCTTTCCACCTTCTTACCGGTCGTTAAGCGGATCGGCGGAATCGCGCCGGTGGGGATTGCCTCGGCATCTGGCGTCAGTGCGCACTACGCCGCACGCCGCTTTGGGTTCGGATTTGCCGCCAGCAAGGCAGAAACCTTGCTCGATGACCCTGTGATCAACATGATTGCCATTCTCACCCGCCATCACCTGCACTGCCAGCAGATTCAGGCTGCCATTCAAGCGGGTAAGCATGTGTATTGTGAAAAACCCCTGGCAATCAACACCGCAGAGCTGAAGCAAATTGAACAGATGCTGCAAGGGGAAAACCAACCCCTGTTGACCGTCGGATTCAACCGCCGTTTTGCGCCCCTCGCCCAACATCTGAAAGCCTTTGTTGATACGCGCCATGAACCGCTGTACATGCATTACCGCCTGAATGCCAATGTTCTGCCAAAAGGCCACTGGCTGCTCGATCCGGAGGTTGGAGGTGGGCGCATCATCGGCGAGGGCTGTCACTTTATTGACTTCCTGACTTTCCTGGTGGGCGAGAGCCCGGTCGAGGTGTTAACCCAGGGCTTACCGGATGGTGGCATCTACAGCGAAGACAATGTGATTATGACCTTCCGCTTCCCGGACCAAAGCCTGGGCCTTGTGTCTTACCTGGCGAACGGTGACAAATCCTTTCCAAAGGAGTACTTGGAGGTGTTCTTTGGCGGTCAGGTGGCAACTCTGAACGATTGGCGCCTGCTGGAGACTGTGGCGAAAGGCCGCCGTAAGGTGAAGCGACACCTTTTACGGCAGGACAAGGGACACTCAAATGCCTGGCGGGCTTTCCTGGCTGCCGTGCAGGGACAGGAAGAGCTGCCCATCCCCTATGAGCAACTGCTAGGTGTGACCCGCGCCAGCTTTGCCGCCCTGGAATCCTTGCGCAGCGGGAAGCGTGTGGAGATTTAGCCAAAAACCATGCTTGGCGGGATGAACAATCCAGGAGCAGGGCGTATGGTCATCCGTGATATTTTTTCAATTATGTTTGCCTGGGCAGTTTTTTATGACAGGGACAAATTTTAAACTGATCAAAGCCCTGCGCCAGCTGGGTTTCACCAAGCTGTGGTGTTTTGCGCGTTACCGGGTCGGGTTGCGCAGCGGACACTACCGCCGGGCGACGCCCAGCCGCAGGGAGGGCGATTCCGGCGAGCCGGGTTTAGCGCCTTTGGAGCATTTCCCACAGGTCAGCCAGGAAGAGATTAACAGCACGTTAAGGGTAGCGGATGAAATCTGCCGTGGACGGGTGCGCTTGTTTGGTGGAGAACCGGTCCTCTTGAACCTGGAAGCTGGCGCTTCCAGTGCACACTGGACTGTCCTGGAAAGGACGCCGCTTAAGGAGGACATCAAGCTCATTTGGGAACCTGCCCGGTTTGGCTGGGGGATCACCCTGGTCAGGGCGTTTGCCTTTAGCGGCGACCCCAATTATGCGCGAGCTTTTTGGGACAAAATGCATGCATTTTTAAATGCACACCCGCCCAATACGGGGCGCCAATGGCAATCTGCCCAGGAAGTTGCCATGCGTTTGATGACACTCGTCTTTTGTGACCGGGCGCTGACGAAGGCGCCGTCTTCAACCCGCGAGAATCGCCAGGCTCTGTGGTCGGTGGTGGCTGAACACGCTTCACGCATCCTGCCGACGCTGGTTTATGCCCGTGCGCAAAACAACAACCACCTGCTGGCTGAAGCTGCCGGGTTATTCACGGCTGGAATTTACCTGCCTGCGCATGTGCAGGCTGGGAAATGGCGGCAACTGGGCTGGGACTGGTTGAATAGAGGACTGCAACAGCAGATCACTGAATTTGGAGGTTACGTTCAGCACAGCGCCAATTATCATCGTTTGATGCTGCAAATCGCCCTGTTTGCAGATCATCTTCGGCGAGCCTCCGGGCACATCGACTGGCCGATGGCGACTTTCGAACGCCTGGCAGCAGCCACACGCTGGCTGTGGGCTCTGACCGATCCGGAGACAGGACGGGTGCCAAACCTCGGCGCCAATGACGGCGCTTACCTTTTTCCTCTGTCTGCCATGCCCCAGGAAGACTTCAGGCCGGTCGTAGAAGCAGCCGCGAGGGCATTTTTGGGAAGCGGGGTTTATCGTCACCCTGATTTGCGCGAAATGAGCGACTGGTTTGGTCTTGCCCTGCCGGCTGCATCAGAGCAAAATCAACCCCAGGCGATCGATATGGTGCGCCTCGCCTCAGGTCAGGGACGGGCTTTCCTCCGGGCGGCACGCTTCACTGACCGTCCCTCCCATGCAGACCAGTTACATGTGGATTTATGGTGGCGCGGGGTGAACATCGCCAGGGACCCAGGTACCTATCATTACAACACGCCGCCGCCCTGGGATAACGCCTTACAGAGCAGCAAAGTTCACAATACCATCACGATTGATAGACAGGAGCAAATGACCCTGACCGGGCGTTTCCTGTGGCTGGATTGGGCACAGGCGGATGTTTCAGGGTACGAGTGCGGAGAAGACCATCAGTTGAAGTGGGTTTTAGCCGAACATGACGGTTACCGCAAGCTGGGGGCGATTCATCAGCGAAAATTATCCAGGATTGAAGACGGCTGGCTGGTGGTCGATAATATTTTAAAGAGCAGCGAACTGGACCACAAGCCTCACACCGTCAACCTGACCTGGTTGCTGCCCGATTGGGATTGGACGGTTGCTGGGGAAATACTACGTGTCAACGGACCCGAGTTTTCCATCAGGCTGCAAATCACCGGGGTGGATCAGGTCAACCTGGTCAGAGGGGGAGAGACTCTGGTGGGAACTATCGCGGCTCAGCCTTCCTGGGGGTGGTATTCACCCACCTATGCTGAAAAAATGCCCGCATTGTTATTAATTGCTGTCAGAACCGGGCCGCTGCCGATGAGATTAACAAGCACCTGGCAGATGATTGATTGACCGGATCCTTGCAATTCCTTACCGCAAATTCGAGTAAAATGTTAACAATATGCACATATTGTTGATCCACCAGGCGTTTGCCGCGCTGGATGAAGCCGGCGGAACCCGTCACCATGAGCTGGCAAGGCACCTCACCCGCAGCGGCCACCGGGTGACCATTATTGCCAGCCCGGTAAGCTACCTGACGGGCGCCGGCACCGGTCGCCGCCCTGGCAAAAAGGTTGACGACCTGGGCGTAACCATCATCCGCAGTTATACATTACCCGCGCTGCACCACTCTTTTATCTGGCGAATCTTTAGCTTCTTCAGCTTTATGCTCTCTTCTCTGGTCAACGGTCTCTTTGTTAGCCGGGTAGACCTGGTCTGGGGCACCACCCCGCCAATTTTCCAGGCGCCAACCGCGTGGCTGCTGGCTCGCTTGAAAGGCGTACCCTTTCTGCTGGAGGTCCGCGATCTGTGGCCTTCCTTCGCTGTGGCTGTCGGGGTGTTGAAGAATAAATATCTGATCCGCCTCTCAGAAGGCTTGGAGCGTTTTCTTTACCGGCACGCTGACCGGGTCGTGGTCAACTCGCCCGGATTTATCCAACACGTTCAACAGCGCGGCGCCCGGCAGGTTGCGCTGGTGCCTAATGGCGCCGACCCCGACATGTTTGACCCGGCTGCAGATGGAAGCCAGTTTCGGGTTGAAAATGGTTTGGAGGAGAAATATGTCATTTTGTACGCCGGCGCCCACGGCATATCGAATGATCTGGATGTGGTATTGGATGCGGCTGAGTTATTACGGGATGAACCTTCCATTCGCATTGTCATGGTGGGTTCAGGCAAGGAAAAGCCCCGGCTGGTCGCTGAAGCTGAGCAGCGTCAATTGGAGAACCTGCTGTTCCTTCCGCCTGTGGCAAAGCAAGACATGGCAGCAACCCTGGCCGGTGCAGATGCCTGCCTGGCAATCCTGAAACCCATTGAGATGTATAAAACCACCTATCCCAACAAGGTCTTCGATTATATGGCAGCGGGTCGCCCGGTGCTTTTGGCGATTGACGGTGAGATTCGAAAAGTGGTTGAGGACGCCCGGGCTGGGTTGTTTGTTCCGCCTGGCAACCCCCATGCCCTGGCGGATGCCATCCAGGCGATGGCTAAGGACCCTGAAGAATGCCGCAAAATGGGGGTAAATGGCAGAACCCTGATCGAAACTCGCTTTTCCCGCGCGGAATTGGCGGATCAATTCGCCCTCACGGTTGATGAGATCATTAAACAAAACCAGGGCTGACTCCACCGCGCATTTTATAAAAACTTCGATCCACTGAAAAGGCCTGCTTTAAAATTAGAAGGGGAAATCAAGTATAATTTTCATACCTCAATACACCCCTCTGCGTGAAAGGGCGATGATATTGAGAAAAAATGACACGCCGGGCAAGCCGATCGTCGTCCTTTCCGATCGCTATTGATATGCCATCATGACGCGTGATGCAGACCCGGATTGGGCTCACCAGCGATATGGTTTTGTCACCAACGATGCAGCACGACCGGTTATGGAAGTCTTCAGTGATCTTCAGGCTAACAATCTCATGTTGCTTGAAGACCGTCAATCCAGCCATGAAGATGTTACGGGAGCTTTTTAAACGTTTTCCGCAAAGGCAGGTGTAATGGATAGAAACGATCAAAAGGCCAGTTGCATATTTGGCGCCCGGTATATGCTCACCCAGGTAGAAGCATTGCAAGGTGAGATCCAGGGTGCGCTGATCGGCGATGATATTGAGCATGTCCACCGGATGCGGGTGGGCTCGCGTCGGCTGAGAAATGGGCTCAACCTGTTTTCTGATTGTCTGCCTAAAAATAAAGCCAAAGCCTGGCGGAAATCAATCCGGGTGATTACGCAGTCGCTGGGCCATGCCCGCGATCTGGATATTCAGATTGAGTTAATCAACTGTTGTTGTGCAGGCATCCTGGATGAGCGCCTTCAGCCCGGGTACAACCGCTTGCTATTGCGTCTTAAGCAGCAGCGCAACCTGGCTCAGGAGAGCGTACACCAAACACTGGATCATTTACAAAAGGTGGGGGCATTAGATGCGATTGGGGCAAAATTAACTAACCTGACGGCGTATTCAGAAAATGTTCACCTGGTCACCCCCTCCCTTTACCAGCGCGCCTTTGAGGCGATTAGCACGAACCTGGATGAGTTTCTGAGCTACGAAAACGATATTCACGACCCCGAAAATATCACCGAATTGCATGCCATGCGGATTGCCGGCAAGCATTTGCGCTATACCCTGGAGGTTTTTGCTCTGCTCTACGGTCAGGCTCTTAACCCGCTGATCCGGACGATGAAAGACATCCAGGACTTGCTGGGTGAGATTCATGACAACGATGTCTGGATCCTGTGGCTGCCTGAATTTATCCAGCAGGAAGGAGTGTGTATTGAAGCGTATTTTGGTCATCGCGGACCGCTAAAACGATTGCTGCCCGGCTTAAACCACTTTATCGAAGACCGCAGACGGGTGCGCTCTGATCAATATCAGGCTTTTTTAACGCTCTGGGAGGCCCTGCAAGACGAACAAGCCTGGGGAATCATGAGGGAGATCATCACAGTCCCGATGAAGGTTGAGGATGCCCTGGCTCTCCTGCCGGCGGCACCTGAACCAGACGAGGCAGAAGCGGGTGGGGAGGACGATACAGGAACCGGATAGCACGCGGGATGAAGCCCCTGCAGGTTAATCACACAAGCTCACGAAAACTGCATTGAGCGCAGATCGCCACGGGAATGTGCCGGCTCTCGTGGCTATGCTACGGCATGCCCGGGCACAGGCGGTTTGATCGCACTTAACCAAACAGGGACACTCACCGGCTTTTTTAGAAACTCTCAGACTTCAAAATTGTGATCAACTCGATTTGGTGTGGATGGAAAAAACAGCAAGGGATTCAGGCATGAATAAATTAATCCAGGCGGTTAAAAACCTTGTCAACCTTATTTTATAAGAAGGTTCGAGGTGGCTATGAAATACCGATCGAACCGGGCACTGGCTGATACTGCTTCCCCTTCGCTGCCCTGGTGCGGTAGAATTCTTTGACCAATTAAATCAATAAGAAGGCAATTATGACCCTCGATGTTCAAAAAATCCGCGCTGATTTCCCGATTTTACACACCCGGGTGTACGGGAAGCCCCTGGTTTACCTGGATAATGCCGCCACAACCCAAAAGCCTCAAGCGGTGATCGATGCGATCGTGGATTATTACACCCGCTATAACAGCAATATCCATCGCGCTGCACATCACCTCTCGAACCTGGCTACAGAAGCACATGAAGCCGCCCGCCGAACCGTGCAACGCCACATCAACGCCGAACATGAGTACGAAATCATCTTCACACGCGGCACAACAGAAGCCATTAACCTGGTGGCGTATTCTTTTGGAGAGGTGTTCATTAACCCTGGCGATGAAGTGATTTTTACAATGATGGATCATCATTCGAATTTTGTCCCCTGGCAGATGCTGTGCGAGCGCCGTGGAGCAAAATATCATGTGGTTCCCTTTGATGAAAATGGCGACCTCAGGCTGGATATCTACCAAAACCTGCTGAACAGCAAGACGCGCCTTGTGGCTTTTAACCATGTTTCCAACTCG
>JALOAH010000148.1 GCA_023228865.1 Porticoccaceae bacterium
TCAAGCAAGACGTGCAGGCATTTATCGATGCCATGGTGACAGAAGGTGCGTTGGACCTGAAGAGTTTAGGTGTTCGTGGTGAGTTGCAGGACGTGCTGGCTAGCCTGCGTACTATTTATCAGATTGAGAGTTAGGGAAGCTCTGAGCAATGGCATTCCCGCGAAAGCGGGAGTGATGAAAAACCCGTTTAATCAGAGAGTCCCATCGGGGGATTTTTTTGAGCAGCTGGGCATTCCCGACCCTGATGTGAATCTGGAAGTGGGTTCCGGCACCCAGGCTGAGCAGGCGACAGGCATCATGACCGAAGCTTTATGTCATCCCGAGATGAGCCTCTGTGTCATCCCGACCAGCGTGGAGGGATCTCATCACCGAGGTATCAGATCTCTCCACTCCGGTCGAGATGACAGGAGAGGAGGTAGTCGAGATGACAGGAGAGGAGGTAGTCGAGATGACAGGTGAGGAGGTGGTCGACGATGACAAGAGCAATGGCCGAGACAACAAAGGTAAAGCGATAGAGCTATCGTTCGCCTTCAAGGCCATGCCAGATTCGTAGAATAATAATGGTGCTGGGGTGAGTTGAGTAGCGGACGATGTATTTGCCAAATACCATGTCGCGGATTGTGTCAGGCGCGGGCGCTATTTCAACGGGTCTACCCATGTTGGGTGAGGTGGGGAGCAGTTCGATTTTGCTAACCAACTCAGTGGCGATTCTGGCCGCTGCCGATGGATTGTGGATGGCAATGAACTCCCGGAGGCGCTTTAGGTCTTCGATGGCTTCTTCCGTGTAGACCAGTTTCATTTCTCTGGCCGTGGCGCCTCTTGCTCATTCTCGGTTCCCCAGCTCTTGAGCCAAGTATGGACCTTGCTGGCATCAACAACCTTGCCTTGAGCGGCGGATTCCATTGCTTCGAGGGTCTGGTGCCAGCGCTGTTGTTCAAGTTGTTGTTTTTCAAGGTATTCAGACAAAGCCTGATTGATCACCCATGCTTTGCTGCGCTGAAGTCTTCGGGCGGTGGCTTCCAGCTGCTGCTCAACTTCTGCTTGAAGGCGAACTGTTGTGACGCTCATGGGAACCTCTAAATGACTGAATGCAATGTATCGCATTGTAGTCGACTATCGTTTGGCAGCAAATAGATCTCTAACGAGGCTGCGGATATCTAAAGACTTTGCCCGCTCGATATCCTTTCGTTGGGTATTTTTTGTACCGCCACACAAGACTCGCAGCAGGATTTTACTCTGCTGTTTGAAATAAACCCTGTAGCCCGGGCCGTAATGAATTTGAAGCTCACTCAATCTCGAGTCGATATGGTTACATAGTCACCTTATTGTGGACCAGGTTCCTCGTGGTCTCTTTTTGTGGCATAGGAAATACCTGCTGCTGCAATACCGCTACCGATCAATAAAGCGCCGATAATCTCCCCGACACTGAAGTCAACGGATATGGTAATTTCTGACGTCAGACCCAGTATCACCAACGATACTAACATGGCTATTATCAACGCCAAAACGATGTAAAAAAGAGGAGAGGTTGGGGTTTGGTGGTCATTGGTAGGGCTTGGTATTGTGGTTTAAGATCTCTCCCGCTGGTCGAGATGACAGGAAGAGTACTCGAGCAGACAAAGAAGAGTGATGGGGCAGGGTAGGGCCTGAGCTAGCTTGAACGATCCGGTTCAATCGTAATGACTTCGCCACAGGTTGCCTTCGGCAGGTTGGCTTGTTCCTTGGTGCCTGAGTTTCGCTTTTCTTCAGCATTGATGAGCCGGCCTGGTTCTTGCTGAGGGTTTCGAGAGTCGAGTGATGGCATGAGGATCGCGAGTTGTATGCGGGTGTTGTTGAATTTCAGTACTACCAGGCAGTTGCCCTGGCAGTCGGTGACCAGTCTCAGGCTCACCTTTCCCCTATCTATCACTCTATGTAAGTGCCACCAGGCAATGCTGACAAGTGTGATGAGGAAGGTGAAAAGGCTCAGAGGTATCCAGGCGCCTTCTTGCTCATGCCAGATGAAATAGAAGCCGGTTACTAAGGGAATAGTGGAGATCAGGGTAATAACGATTAGGATTGATTGGCTCAGTGTCGAGACCACGAAGTATTGGCCACTGACTAAGACTTGAGGTGCTTTTTGTGAGTTTGCTTCCATGATTGGCTCCCTGCCGTTGGCTTGTTGTTTTCGCTGGTTGTGGGTAGCGCACAACCGAGCAGTACTGTGCTTCCTGCACTTGGTTTAGGAATAATAGCTCAAAATTTCATATATAGACAGCGGGTTTCTCACTGCAAGTCATCATGTGGCGGATGTTTGAGATTTCTGATGTTGAACCGCTTTTAGCTGGTGAGAATGGACGACGCGTGGCTGAGGAGAGATTTGGTGAGGGCGTGGCTCAGCGGGCTGATATTGTGACGGCGAGTGGCAAGCTGACTAAGCGTTTTGGTGGCTGATTACACTGCGATTACTGTTTAAATCTGTTGGTAGATTAGAGTGTAATTGAGGGAGCTTGACCACCTGGGTGGTGAGAAAGTGTTGAGTAAGGGGGCGGGCGATCCATTAGCCACGGTGGCCTAGTCGCTGTTTTATGGTATATCTATGCTGTACAGTGTCGTGTTGCTTCACAGGACACGGGGGCTAAGCTGTGGAGAAAAAGATTAGCACCCCTAAAAAAGCTGAACCCCGGGCGCATGCATTAGCAGAGGCGGGGCCGGGGTCTACAAACCAAGGATAGGGTGTAATGACAATGAGTGTCAACCATAGCTTTTTTAATGATGAAGTTTTGGCTGCTTTGGAAAGATCGCTTTCCCCTGACAGAATAAACACTTACGTTAATAAAGCCCATGGTGACAAGGTTCTTGCTCTCCAGCTATATACTTGGAATACGGCGATCAGTGCGGCTTTCTACGGCCCGTTGCAGGGGCTTGAAGTGGCTCTTCGTAATGCCATGCACCGAGAGTTGACTATAAGATACGGTGATGCTTGGTATGATAACCCTGCTGCTGGTCTTGATGCTGGCGGTCTTCAGCGGCTGGAGAGTGCAAAAACAAGTTTATTACGTAGTAAGTGCTTGATTGGCCCATCACGTGTTGTTGCCGAACTTCCTTTTGGCTTCTGGGTGTCTCTTCTTGGCCGGGGTGGCAGGGCTGTACCGCCTGACACAGGCAGGAAAAATTACGAAATGACCTTGTGGCGCCCTGCACTGCATCGAGCTTTTTCGCACTCCCGCCTCAACCGGCGCAGAGCACACCAACCACTGGATTATTTGCGGACATTCCGGAATCGGATTGCTCATCACGAGCCCATTTTTAACCGACATTTAGAGCAAGATTACCATTCAATTTTGGAAGTGACCGGGTGGATTTGCCCGAAGACTGCAGAGTGGATTAGGCTGTATAGCCGGGTGCCCGAGCTACTGGCACTCGATTGGAAAGATGGCGGGGTCATGTTCTAAAAAGAGTACTTCTAAGGTCACTTTCTGCTGAGTCTATTATAAGAAGGGGTGTTTTTTTTCAATACCGAGCAGAATATCTGGCGCGTTTTGCCCAGTCAGGCAATCTGTCACCCTATAAACTCAAGGCGGACACCAGTTTGCAGTTGGCACCCAGGCACCCGCACCTGGGCTTGCATGGCGTTTTTGCTGATAGCTTGCCTGATGGCTGGGGGCTGCTCTTGCAGGATCGTTTTTTTCGTCAGCAGAACCTACCTTTTTATGATGTGACGTACAGCCCGCATCCGTATAACGAACATGCCACAGCTTTTGGCGGGTTTGGTAAAAATCCACCGCTGCCCACCCTGCAAAAGCTGGCTGTCAGTGCTGGCTATGAAAACCGGCAGGTGGCCCGAGAGGATATTGTTGAAATCGCCGATGTTGCTGGTTGTGTGCACTTGGTTGTTAGCTGTCCAGCTCAGAGTCTAAAAGAAGTCTGCGCAGCTGCCTTTCTTCTCTCATGACGTGCACGATAAAAATAGCGTCATCTTCGTTGCGATAGAATAGTCGGCAAGGTCTGACACACAGTTCGCGGTAGGTTGAATCAGGCAATTCTGGTGGTATATGGCCGGATTCTGGAAACAGCTCAAGTCGTTCTACCGTTGGAAAATGGCCTGCACAAGGCTGGATGCCGCACCGGGCTTATCCAGCGCAATGTATTCCGCGATCTCCTCTAGCTGGTCCAGCGCCGGGTCTGTCCATATTACTTCAGCCACTTTTGCAGCCGCTCCTTGGCTTTGCTGTGGGAGGTGGTCTTGCCTTCCAGAATTGCCCTTTCTCCCTTCGACAATCCTTCCAGCAGCGCCAGTCTGCGCTGCATAAACTCATAGTGCTGGACATCAACAAGATAGGCCGACGGTTGGCCATGCTCGGTTATCAAGACGGGCTCTTTGCTCTCGTGCAGCTCTGCCAGGATCTTTGTGGCTTGGCGCTTGAGGTTGGTGACTAGTTCAACTTTCATGGGTTGCCCTCCTGAAGTGTCACTATAGTATCACTCGCAAAAAGGCCCGGCTACAACGACTGAATTCGTAGGGTGACTGGGGTGTCAGAAACTGTGGTTAAAAAATGATATTGTAGTGGCTCAATAATTCTCACACTCACTTAGGACATGTGTTTTTAAAGGGAAGGAAGTAGCAGTGAATCGTTTTGTCTATTCTTTTGCGTTGATTGGATTTGGGCTTGTCGGTGCTGGTTGTAGTGACAAGGAGGTGGGCTCTGGCAGCGGTGTAGCGGGGTCCACGCCTGCGGTCGCAGCTGCACAGGAGGAGGTTACGCAGGAGAGGATTGGGTTGCCGCGTGATCAGATTGAGGGGGAGATCCTCGGCGAGGCGACGGGGTTCTTGGACGGAGTGCCGTTTACGCTGTACGCTCTGAATCAGCAGGTGGAGGGGTACGATGAACCCGTTCGCACTGTGCATTTGAGCAAGGTCCACGATGGGTATCGCTTGCTCGTTTACTTCCATCCGGAAAGTGTCGAGAGGCGGAACAATTCGCTGCACTTGAACCTGGACCTCACGCCTGATTTAAGTCTTGATGAGCATAAACTGGGAATGTACTTCACGTCGCCATGGGTTGGGTACCACTTTTCGGGAGACTTCCTTACCTCGTTCAAGGCCGAGTGGGTGGTGGAAGCGGTGTTTGTCAACAAAGATGTCGCGTTCATTGATTATGCAGCCTTCACCAATGGTGGTTTTTCAGCGCACAATTCTTTTGGGGGATTCAGCCACACTTCGCCGGCTCTCTCCCAGTTTCGAGTCGGGCCTGCCCACCGTTGCGGGTGCTCAGCCTTCGCCGCTTCGTAAAGCGCTTTTCGCTGTGCCAATAGCTCACCGTCAAGACCGGCATGACGCTGCGCCGGCGTTACATATTTGATGGCGCTGTGACGATGCTCATGGTTGTACCAGGCAACAAACTCATACACCCAACGGCGTGCCGCCTCGACATTCTCGAACGGCTTGCGCGGGTACGCTGGCGTGTACTTCAAGGTCCGGAACAGGCTCTCGGAGTACGGATTATCATCGCTCACCGACGGACGGCTGAACGAAGGAACAACACCGAGTCGCTGCAGGGTGGCCAGCATGGTTGCACCCTTCATCGGGCTCCCGTTGTCGGCGTGCAAGACCAGCTGGCCATGGGGCACACCTTCAGCCAGACAGGCTTTGCTGATCAAGACGCTGGCATGGTCTGCCGATTCTTCCGTGTGCACTTCCCAGCCGACGATCTTGCGACTGAAGATGTCCTCAATCATATACAGGCGGTAGAACTGCCCTCGGACGCTGCTGGCGAGGAACGTGATATCCCAGCTCCAAACCTGGTTGGGCGCTGTGGCGCAGAAGCCTTTTGGTTTTGCCATCGTCCGCGGTGGTTCCGCAGCGCCCCGGCGATTGACCTGCCCGGCATCACGCAGCACCCGGTAGAAGCTCGATTCCGAGGCGAGATATCGGCCTGCATCCGCCAGGCGCGGCACAATCTGCGAGGGCGGCAGGCTGCTGTACTCCGGCAGGTTCGACACGCGCACGATCTCGGCGCGCTCCGCTGGCGTCAGCGCATTGGCTGGAGTACGGGCTTGCGCGGCCGCCTTGCGCTGATCGCCAGGTACGGCCAGCCTGATCGCCCGTTTCCATCGTTGCAATGTCCGCACATCGATCTCCAATACCTCGCAGGCGCAGAAGCATCGGGCGCCGGCAGCAACCGCCTCGTCAATCAACTCAATCGCCCGTTGGCGATCCGCCTCGGCAATCAATCGTCCTCGTTGTCCCCCCAGATCTCCCGGGCTTTTTTTTGGAGCACCAGCAGCGCTGCCGCCTCAGAAAGAGCTTTGTCCTTCCGGGTAAGCTCTTTCTCCAGCTGGCGGATCTTCTTGCGCTCCTTCTGCCACTCCCGGCGCTCGGCAGCCGTCAGTGGCCGATTCACATCGGCACCGGACTCCGCAGCTTCCCGCCAGCGCCGCACCTGCTCTACATACAGGCCTTTCTCACGACAATATGCGGATAGCTCTTCTTCATTCAACGCTGCCGTCTCAATGACGACGGCGAGCTTGTTCTTGCCGCTCCAGTTCTCTGGGTTGGACGGGTCTGCAGGCACAGCATTACCTCGATCTCGGTATTGGTTCCGCCAATTGTACAGGGTGACATCGGAGACACCGATCTCTCGGCTAACCTGCGCTACGGATTGTGCGTTAGGCGGCATCAACCGTCTGACCGCCTGTTCTTTGAACTCTTCGCTATATCGTGCCACTTGGCTCTCACTGGCCGCCCCCTCATTGAAATGTAGGTTGAAAAATGGACGCGACATCTATCCTGACAGAGGGGGCGGCGGAGCTGTCTGAACGGCTGGGCATTTCGCAGCAACAACTATCCCGCTATGAGCGGGGCACCAACAAGGTGAATGTCTCTCACCTGGTCAATATCGCCGTTTATCTGGACATTCCTATCGGCT
>JALOAH010000044.1 GCA_023228865.1 Porticoccaceae bacterium
GCGTGGATGGTGGTGCGCCCAATGCGCGGCAGACGTGGAACCTGGAGAAGAGCGACCGCAACAAGCCGTTTGAGGGCTTTCACCGCTCGAAAATTCCCAACGTGCTCGCCAACAAGCCCAAGTGACGCCGCCAAAGGCACGGCGATTGGCGTCCCTGGCTTGTTGTACAAAGGGTGGTAAGTGGTTAAGGGTGTTTATAGCTGAAAAGGTTTAAAGATGGGTAAGCGGGACGATAAGTTTAGACGCGCCGAGCAAAAATGGGATTCCTGGAAAATGCAGGAATACAGTCAGCATGACCGGGTATTGCCAAAAATTATTCAAGATAAAGCTTTAGCCCTGCCGAATCAGGTGGTTTTCCAGTTTGGCGACAACCAGATCAGTTTTGAACAACTGCATGTGCGTACCAATCAGGTTGCCCACGGGTTTCGCGAGCTGGGTGTGGGTTACGGCCAGCACGTGGCGCTGATGCTGCCCAACTGCGCCGAGCACATTGACTGCTGGCTTGGCCTCAATAAACTCGGCGCCGTTGATGTTCCCATCAACGTCGCCCTGCGCGGCAACGGCCTCGCCTACCAAATACACCACGGCGACTGTGTTGGCCTGGTGGCAGACGAGGACTATCTTGACCATCTCGACAAAATTATCGGCCAGTTGACCCATCTGCGCTTTGTCATTGTGCTGCGCAGACAGCCCGGCGCCGCCAGATTACCCCGCTGGACGAATATCGACAGCCTGGATTACAGGGATTTTGTTAAACGTCCCGAGATATCTCTGGATGTTAATGTCAATTTCAAGGATCTGTCGAGCATACTCTATACCTCTGGAACCACAGGGCCGTCAAAAGGGGTAATGATTTCCCATCACTACTGGTACCAGGCGGCGGCCTCCTCGGTGAATTACGCCAGAATCACCGAGGACGACATTTTATATACACCGATGCCTTTTTTTCATTCTGCCGCCAGGGGTATGACCATTCTGCCAGCCATACTCGCCGATGCCAAAGCGGTGATGGTGGAGCGCTTCTCCGCCAGCGGCATGCTTGACGACGTGCGCCGTTGGGATTGCAGCGTCGCCAACTATATTGGCGGCATGATTTCCATTCTCATGAAGCAGGAGCCCAATGAGCGGGATGGCGATAATCCCCTGCGCTTGATGGTGGGTGGCGCAGCGCCAGCGCCCTTGTGGCAAAGCTTTCAACAGCGCTATAACACCATGCTGCTTGAGTTGTACGGCCTCACCGAGTGCTTGTTCAACCTGGTCAATCCCTTTGATAACCGGCGACCGGGTTCCTGCGGCAAGCCCATCAACGGCTACCGCGTCAAAGTTGTCGATGACGATGACAACGACGTGCCGCCAGGCACGGTGGGTGAGATTCTCGTCCAGCCGGAATCCATGTTTCTGGGCACCAGCGGCTACTACAAAATGCCGGAAGAAACCCTCGATCTCACCCGCAATTTCTGGTTTCACACCGGTGATCTGGCGCGCATGGATGAGGAGGGTTATTTTTATTATGCCGACAGAAAGAAGCAGGCCATCAGGCGGCGCGGAGAAAATATTTCTTCTTTCGAGGTGGAATCCGTGATCAACGAGCACGACGCCGTGCTCGAATGCTGTGTTGTTGGTGTGCCCTCAGAATTGGGTGAAGAGGACGTCAAGGCCGTGGTTGTGTTGAAAGAGGGCTGCAGTCTTGACGAGGTGGAGTTGATCAGCTGGTGCAAGACGCGCATGGCTTACTTTTCCATTCCCCGCTATATTGCCTACCGCAGCAGTCTTCCGAAAACCCCCAGCGACCGGGTGGAAAAATACAAACTCAAGGACGAGGGTGTCACCAGCGATTGCTGGGATCTGGAGCTGGCTGGTATCGACCTGAAAAAATGATGCCCTGCCCATGACAGGCGCGGAGAAAACCAGACAGTTTGTGGCGCTTGTCATTATCGTTGCTTGAGGCCTTTTCAGCCTTGAAAACAGGAAAAAAATAATGAATCACACTACGAATAATGACGCTATGGTTGAAAAACCGGGCTACAAATTTGTCGTTTTGGGGCTGGTTTTCCTCCATTACACACTGAACTATATGGATCGGCAGATCATCGCCATTTTGTCCGTGCCGATCCAGAATGAACTGCACCTCAGCGACATGCAGCTGGGGCTGTTAGGGGGCTTTGCCTTCGCGCTTTTTTATTCCACCTTCGCCATTCCCATCGCGCTGCTTGCCGATAGATCCAGCCGCAAGCGCATCATGGCTGTTGCCATTGCGGTGTGGAGCGGATTCACGGCTCTCTGCGGTGTCGCCACCAATTTTTGGCAGCTGTTTGTCTTTCGTCTCGGTGTTGGAATTGGCGAGGCCGGCGGCGTTGCGCCTTCCTACTCGCTGTTGTCTGACTACTTTCCTCCCAACCAGCGGGGGCGAGCGCTTGCCGTGATCAGTTCCGGCATTCCCATCGGCTCCGCTCTTGGCCTGGTGCTTGGCGGTGTTGTTGCCGAATATTATGGCTGGCGCATGGCGTTTATTTCGGTGGGTCTGTTTGGCGTTCTTGTTGCACCCATGATCTGGCTGGTTATTCGCGAGCCAGTGCGCGGCCGCTATGACAATATCGGCAAGCCTGAGGCGCCACAAAAAATTATGGATACCTTTCGCTGCGTGGTCGCCTGCCCCAGCTTTTGGTTGTTATCCCTGGGCATGGGCACCGGTGCCATGGTGCTTTACGGTTTTGGCTTCTGGTTGCCGGCATTTTTTCAACGCAGCCATGATTTGAGTCTTCAGGATACGGCATTGTTATTTGGCGCCCTGGTATTGATTGGCGGCCTGCTCGGCAATTTTCTCGGCGGTTGGTTTGGCGATAAACTCGGTTCCCACAAACCGCAATATTACGCCTACGTGCCCAGCATTGCCTTTGTCGTCGGCCTGCCGCTACTCATCGGCGCGCTGTGGGTGGACAATCTTCCCCTGGCTTTTTTCCTGTTTATCTTTCCCCAGGCCTGTGGTGTGATTGCCTCGTCACCCGTAGGCGTTGCGGTGCAGAACCTCGGCTCCCCCGCCACCAGAACCACCTTTATTGCCTGCTATCTTTTTGTGGTCAACTTGCTGGGTCTCGGCCTGGGAGCTGTTGTTCTCGGCGCACTTTCAGACCTCCTCGCCGAGCGCTTTGTCGAAGATTCCCTGCGCTATTCCCTGCTTGTCTGTGCGGCACTCCTGTACCCCCTGGCGGCCATTTTTTACGCCCTTGCCGGCAGGCGCCTGCCCCGCGACTGGTACGGAGGAAAACCCGATTCTCTGGCGGACGGCAAAAAGTAGCGTTCTACCTGGGCGCGCCAGTGGCATTCCTTTACATGGCGACAGGCTACTAGTGTTGCTTCAATTTGATATTGTCTGCCATAAATAATCTTCAGACATCGCCAGCAGGGCTGGCTCCTACAAATAAATGATTATTCGGTAGGAGCCAGCCCTGCTGGCGATGGCAGCTCGATAAGACAAAATTAAATTGAAAGAGTGCTAGCTGAAAAAAAGCAACAAAATTGCCAAAACCCTCAAGGACGCTCTGGCTCCAACGTCCAAGGTGCTGTTGACGGCCACACCGCTGCAGAACTCACTGCTGGAGCTCTATGGCCTCGTGAGTATTCTGGATGAGCGGGTGTTCGGCGATCTCGACAGCTTCCGCAGTCAGTATGGGCGAATCACCGATCAACAAACCTTTGCCGGCCTGAAACAGCGCATTGCTCCTGTATGCAAACGCACCCTGCGCCAACAGGTTCAGGCCTATGTTTCCTACGCCAAACGCATTCCGCTGGTGCAGACCTTTACCCCATCCAGCGATGAACAGCGGCTTTATACATTGGTCTCCGACTACCTGCGCCGGACAGAACAAGAAGTTTGTTTTTACTTTTCAGATATGAATCACTGAAGCTTAAAATTTCGTCATCTCCTCGATTTCACATAAAAGTTTATTCAAGTGCCCATGGCCGCTGAAAAAGGAATAATGCGGCACAGCCAATGCCCGCTTTTGGGCGAAAGGAGTCATCTATAGCGCCGAAAATATGAGGTTTACTGAGGTTGCAGATTTGCCCTCGCTGGTTGCATGGCTCTTGAAGTTGCCTGAATTACGCGCAATTACGCATAGGGCACCGAAACTCCGCATAATTTGACAGATTCTCGGTCTGCTTTTCCGAATTAAGCCCTTATAATTTAATTTCAGCTCACAAAATATAAGACAAAAATTAAACCTGTGATAAGCTCCGCTATTACCTAAAAAACCAGACTCTCAGAGGCACAGCCATGATCCGCTGCCATCTCGCCCGCATGATGGGCGAACACAAGATGCGTATTGCCGACGTTGCCAGAAAAACCGGGCTCAGCCGCGCCACTATCACGCTGCTCTATAAAGAGACGGCTCAGAAGGTGGATCTCGAAGCCATTGAAAAGCTGTGCCTGCTGTTTGAATGCCAGGTAGGCGATCTGCTTGAGATGACCCAAGCATAATCAGATTAGCGGGCATTAACCAAAAGTCGCCCTTACACGATGTGAATGAATTAAAACAGGAAAAATGAATGACAAGCTCACAGCAACGCGCCGCCCTGCAACGCCAAATCTGGGCCATTGCCAACGATGTACGCGGCGCCGTGGACGGCTGGGACTTCAAGCAATATGTGCTGGGAGCCCTGTTCTACCGCTTTATCAGTGAAAACTTTGCCAGCTACATTGAAGGCGGCGACGACAGTGTCAACTACGCCGAGTTGCCCGACAGCGTCATCACCCCGGAGATCAAGGATGACGCCATCAAAACCAAGGGCTACTTCATTTACCCCAGCCAGTTGTTTGCCACGGTCGCCAAGGGCGCCAATACGAACGAAAGCCTGAATACCGACCTGGCCGCCATCTTTGCCGCCATTGAAGCCTCCGCCAGCGGCTACCCGTCCGAGGGCGACATTAAGGGTCTGTTTGCGGATTTCGACACCACCAGCAATCGCCTGGGGAACACCGTAAAGGACAAGAACACCCGCCTCGCCGCCGTGCTTAAAGGTGTGGCCGGGCTGGACTTTTTTGGAAACAATGGGGGCGCATTTGATGCAGCCCATATCGACCTGTTCGGCGATGCCTACGAATTCCTGATCTCCAACTACGCCGCCAACGCCGGTAAATCCGGTGGCGAGTTCTTTACCCCGCAGCATGTTTCCAAGCTGATTGCCCAGTTGGCCATGCACAAGCAAACCAGCGTCAACAAAATTTATGACCCCGCCGCCGGCTCCGGCTCGCTGCTGCTGCAAGCGAAAAAGCATTTCGACGCCCACATTATCGAAGAGGGCTTCTACGGCCAGGAAATCAACCACACCACCTACAACCTGGCGCGGATGAACATGTTTCTGCACAACATCAACTACGACAAGTTCAACATCCAGCTCGGCAATACCCTGATTGACCCCCATTTTGGCGATGACAAACCCTTCGACGCCATCGTTTCCAACCCGCCCTATTCGGTGAAGTGGATCGGCAGCGACGACCCCACACTGATCAACGACGACCGCTTTGCTCCGGCCGGCGTGCTCGCGCCCAAATCCAAGGCCGACTTTGCCTTTGTGCTGCACGCACTCAGCTACCTCTCCAGCAAGGGCCGCGCCGCCATCGTCTGCTTCCCCGGAATTTTCTATCGCGGTGGTGCCGAGCAGAAGATCCGTCAATATCTGGTGGACAACAACTACGTGGAAACGGTGATCTCGCTCGCGCCCAACCTGTTCTACGGCACCACCATCGCCGTGAACATATTGGTACTGTCTAAGCACAAAACCGACACCAGCACCCAGTTTATCGACGCCAGCGCCCTGTTCAAGAAGGAAACCAACAACAATATCCTTACTGACGCCCACGTCGAACAGATCATGCAGGCCTTCGACAGCAAGGCCAACATCGACCATTTTTCACGCTCTGTTCCGTTAGACAAAATCACTGAGAACGACTACAACCTGTCGGTCAGTAGCTATGTGGAAGCGAAAGATACCCGCGAGCAGGTGGACATCACCCAGCTCAATGCCGAGCTGAAAACCACCGTCGCCCGAATTGACCAGCTGCGCGCAGACATCGATGCGATTGTGGCGGAAATTGAGGGTGAGGATCAGGACGCATGAGCGAGTTAAGCTTTATTGAGAGGCTGCTGGATGGGGTTGAGGTGGAGTGGAAGCCACTGGGCGAAGTCGGCGAGTTTATACGCGGTAATGGAATGCAAAAGAAGGATTTTGTTGAAGCCGGTTTTCCAGCAATACATTATGGCCAAATCTATACAAGATATGGTTTGTCAGCCGAAAAGACATTCACATTTGTATCCAACGAATTGGCTGGAAAATTAAAGAAAGCCAAAAACAATGATCTCTTGTTAGCCACGACTTCAGAGAACGATGAAGATGTGGTTAAGCCACTGGCATGGCTTGGTGATGACGCTGCAATTTCTGGTGATATGATGCTATTTAGGCACAGCCAAAACGTCAAATATCTAGCCCACTTTTTTCAAACAAACACGTTTCAAGAGCAGAAAAGAAAATATATTACCGGCGCAAAAGTTCGTAGGGTTTCTAGTGGCGATTTGGCAAAAATACCTGTCCCCATCCCCTGCCCAAACAACCAAAAAAAATCCCTTGAGATCCAGGCCGAAATCGTCCGCATTCTGGACGCATTTACCGCCCATACCGCCGAGCTTACCGCCGAGCTTACCGCCCGCAAAAAACAATACAACTACTATCGCGACCAGCTGCTGAGCTTTCAAGAAGGGGAAGTGGAGTGGAAGACTCTTGGTGAGGTTGCGGAGTTTCGGCGAGGCACGGCTATTACTAAGAAACAGACTACAAGCGGAGATATTCCCGTAGTTGCAAATGGTCCATTGCCAACATACTTCCATGGGGAGCAAAACAGAGAAGGTGAGACGGTCGTAATTGCCAGATCAGGGGCGTATGCAGGTTATGTCAGTTATTGGAATCAGCCTATATTTTTAACTGACGCCTTTAGCGTTCATCCTGATACGAAAATCCTTACCCCCAAGTTTGTTTACCACATTCTTCAGAATAAGCAGGACCATATCCACGCAATGAAGAAAGGTGCTGGCGTTCCTCATGTTCGAGTAAAGGAATTTGAGTCTTATTCTGTGCCCATTCCATCCTTGGGTGAACAAACCCGCATCGTAGCTATCCTCGATAAATTCGACGCCCTGACCAACTCCATAACCGAAGGCCTGCCCCGCGAAATCGCCCTCCGCAAAAAGCAATACGAATACTACCGCGACTTGCTGCTGAGTTTCCCCAAGTCTGAAGATGTGGTGGCCTGATATGCACAGGACACTCGGGGAAGTAAGATACCCAATCCCAGCCCACAGCGCGTGCAGGGATTCTATAAAAACCAGGGAGCATGGAGGTTCCAATGACCAATAGCATCGAGATATTCCAATCAGACGACGGCCAGGTACAGCTGAATATCAGGCTGGAGCAGGAAACCTTATGGCTCACGCAAGCACAGATAGCTGAGTTGTTTCAGGTAAAACCGCAAAATATCACTCAGCATTTGAAAAATGTTTTTGATGACGGTGAGTTACAGGAGGCTGCAACTTGTAAGGATTTCTTACAAGTTCAAATAGAGGGTAGTAGAGAGGTTGAGCGTAAACGCAAATTCTACAACCTGGATGCCGTTATCTCCGTCGGTTACCGCGTTAGTTCATTCCGCGCTACACAATTCCGCATCTGGGCAACCCGCACCCTGAAACAGCATCTGGTGCAGGGTTACACCCTGAACCAGCGCCGCCTGCAGGAGCGCGGCATTGAGTTTGAGCAAGCGGTTGCCTTGCTGTCGCGCACCCTGGCCAACCAGCAGCTGGTCAACCCCGCGGGTGAGGCGGTGCTCGCCGTCATCAGCGACTACGCCCGCAGCTGGAGCCTGCTGCAGGGTTATGACGAGCAAAGCCTGGGGGCATTGCCCAACAGGCAAGCCAGCATGCGCGCGCTGCTGCTGGATGATGCCCTGATCGCCATTGCCGAACTGAAAAAGACGCTGATCGCCAAGGGCGAAGCCACAGCACTGTTCGGCCAACTGCGCGGCGCTGGCCTGGCGTCGGCTCTGGCTACTATCGAACAGGGTTTTGGCGACGAGCTGTTTTACCCCAATGTGGCCAGCCGCGCCGCCCATCTGCTCTATTTTGTGATTAAGAACCACCCCTTGGCCGACGGCAACAAGCGCAGCGGTTCATTTTTGTTTTTGTGGTATTTGCGCGTCAACCAGCACCTGTTGGCCAAGCCAGTTGAAGAGCTGATCAACGACAATACCCTGGTGGCGTTGGCATTGCTGGTGGCTGAAAGCCAGCCCGATCAGAAAGAGCTGATGATTCGACTGGTCGAGCACTTTATCCTGCTTAAGGCGGATAGCTGAGAATAACTATGATTGATTACAAAACCATCGCTGAAACCAACAATTTCATTGTTCTGGATAAATACACCAAGTGCGCTCAGGTCAGTGAAACCTACCAAAGTGAATACGACCTGGAGCGGGAGTTTATTGCCGACCTGCGGAATCAGGGGTATGAATACCTGCCCGAGCTCAACACTCCCGAGGCTCTGCTGGTCAATGTCCGCAGCCAGCTGCAAACCCTCAACAGGGTGCAATTCAGCGACGGTGAATGGCTGCGCTTTGTGGAAACCTTCCTGGATCGGCCGAGCGAGGGCATCGTCGACAAAACCCGCAAGGTCCACGACGACTATATTCACGATTTTGTTTTTGACGATGGCCGCATTCAGAACGTCTACCTGCTGGACAAGAAGAACCTCGCCCGCAACAAGGTGCAGGTGATCAAGCAGTTCGAGCAAATCGGCAGCCATGCCAATCGCTACGATGTCACCATATTGGTCAATGGCCTGCCGCTGGTACAGGTGGAGCTGAAACGGCGCGGCGTGGCCATCCGCGAGGCCTTTAACCAGGTGCACCGCTACAGCAAGGAGAGCTTCAACAGTGAGCATTCCCTGTTCAAGTACCTGCAGTTGTTTGTGATCTCCAATGGCACGGATACCCGCTACTTTGCCAATACCACCAAGCGCGACAAGAACAGCTTTGACTTCACCATGCACTGGGCGAAGTCGGATAACGGCCTGATCAAGGATTTGAAGGACTTTACCGCCACCTTCTTCCAGAAGAACACTCTATTGGAAGTGTTGTTGCGGTACTCGGTATTCGATATCAGCAACACTCTGTTGGTGATGCGCCCTTACCAGATTGCCGCCACCGAGCGCATCCTGTGGAAGATCAAAAGCTCTCATGCCGCGAAAAACTGGAGCACCCCGGAAAGCGGTGGCTATGTCTGGCACACCACTGGCTCCGGCAAGACCCTGACCAGTTTCAAGGCCGCGCGACTGGCGACGGAGCTGGACTTTATCGACAAGGTGTTCTTTGTGGTGGATCGGAAAGACCTGGACTACCAGACCATGAAGGAGTACCAGCGCTTCTCCTCCGACAGCGTCAACGGCTCGGACAGTACCGCTGGACTCAAGCGCAACCTGGGCAAGGACGACAACAAGATCATCGTCACCACCATCCAGAAGCTCAACAACCTGATGAAAGGTGAGGGCGATTTGCCGATCTACAGCAAGCAGGTGGTGTTTATCTTTGACGAGTGCCACCGCAGCCAGTTCGGTGAAGCGCAGAAGAACCTGAAGAGGAAGTTCAAACGGTTTTATCAGTTTGGCTTCACCGGTACGCCCATCTTCCCGCAAAACGCCCTGGGCGCCGAAACCACCGCCAGCGTGTTTGGCCGTGAACTGCATTCCTATGTGATCACCGATGCCATTCGCGACGAGAAGGTGCTCAAGTTCAAGGTGGACTACAACGACGTTCGCCCCCAGTTCAAGGCCATTGAAACCGAGCAGGACGAGAGGAAGCTGACGGCGGCGGAGAACCGCCAGGCGCTGCTGCACCCGGAGCGCATTCGTGAGGTGTCCCAGTACATCCTCAACCACTACCGGCAGAAAACCCACCGCCTGCAGGCGGGTGGCTCTCGTGGCAGTGGGGGCTTCAATGCCATGTTTGCGGTCAGCAGCGTCGATGCGGCCAAGCTGTACTACGAATCCCTAAACCAACTGCAGAAGGACAGCGACAAACCCTTGCGAATTGGCACTATCTTCTCGTTTGCCGCCAATGAGGAGCAGGACGCCATTGGCGATATTGCCGATGAGAGTTTCGATCTGTCTACTATGAATGGAGCCATGAACAGCAGCGCCAAGGAGTTCCTGAGCGCGGCCATCGCGGATTACAACGCCTTCTTCAAGACCAGCTTCAGCGTCGACAGCAATGGTTTCCAGAACTATTACCGCGATCTGGCCAAGCGGGTGAAATCCGGCGACATCGACCTGCTGATTGTGGTGGGCATGTTCCTGACCGGTTTTGACGCCCCTCGGCTCAACACTCTGTTTGTCGACAAGAACCTGCGCTTCCACGGTCTGATACAGGCCTACTCCCGCACCAACCGCATTTATGACGCCACCAAAACCTTTGGCAATATTGTCACCTTTCGAGACCTCGAAAGAGCCACCATCGATGCCATCACCCTGTTTGGCGACAAGAACACCAAGAATGTGGTGCTGGAAAAGAGCTACAAGGAGTACATGGAAGGCTTTACCGATATCGTCACTGGTGAGGCGCGCCGGGGCTTTATGGCGGTGGTTGCGGAGCTGGAACAGCGCTTCCCCAACCCGGACGAGATCCACAAGGAAAAAGACAAGAAGGAGTTTGCCAAGCTGTTTGGCGAATACCTGCGGGTTGAAAACATCCTGCAAAACTTCGATGAATTCGCCAGCCTGAAAGCCCTGCAAACCATCGACATGAATGACCCCCAGGCAGTGGAGGCATTCAAGGCGCAGCATTACCTGAGTGATGACGACCTGGCCGCATTGCAGAGTGTCCGCCTGCCCCCGGAGCGCAAGGTTCAGGATTACAAATCCACCTACAACGACATCCGCGACTGGTTGCGCCGCGAAAAGGCGGGCAGCGACAAGGATGAGTCCTCAATCGATTGGGATGACGTGGTGTTCGAAGTGGATCTGCTCAAGTCACAGGAAATCAACCTGGATTACATCCTGCAGCTGATCTTTGAGCACAACAAGAAGGCCAAGAACAAATCAGACCTGGTCGAGGAAGTGCGCCGTTTGATCCGCGCCAACCTCGGCAACCGTGCCAAGGAAAGCCTGGTGGTGGACTTTATCAATCAGGTGGATCTGGACGAGATTCCCGACAAGGCCAGCATCATTGATGCCTTCTTCACCTATGCCCGGGCGGAACAACAGCGCGAGGCGGAAGAACTGATTAGTGCAGAAAACCTGAATGCTGAAGAGACTCGGCGTTACATCACCACCTCGCTCAAGCGCGAGTACGCCAGCGATGCCGGTACTGAATTGAACGCCATCCTGCCCAGGATGAGCCCGCTAAACCCACAGTATCTGACCAAAAAGCAGAGCGTATTCCAAAAGATCGCCGCGTTTGTTGAGAAGTTTAAGGGCGTGGGCGGGAAGATTTAATGGCAGGCAAAGCCATAATATTTGGCGAGCCTCGCAAAACTTCACTTGCCAATGGATTCTGGAGGCGCTCGAGGGATAGTATCCAAAGAGGCATTCATTGAAGCGTTAGTTTTTATTGATGGGAACAGTACGTGCTAATAAAACCTGACAAAACCTGAGATTCAGAGGATCGCCATGACGCCACTGAGGCAGCTCACAAAAGTCAGTTTCGACTAGAAATAGAGAAGGCTTTTTTCATACCCTGCTGACTATTTGCTGACTATCCATTGGTGTCCGCAAGCAAGATTATAAAAAGGCCTTTAAGATGTGGTAGCTACGACTGGACTTGAACCAGTGACCCCAGCATTATGAATGCATATATAACAATGTTACCCATGCTTACCCAAGCAATATATAGGTTACTACCTATCTGATATTGCTCTAGTTTCCTCAATTTTTCCCGAGGGTGTTCAAAACTCTGTGTCAGCCAACCAGCTTTCATAAGCTGATGTGATCATCAAGCCGACCCGGGAAGTGGATGGTCAATTGGGATAGCGTCAGATTCCAGTTCTGGATCGGATGCGTCCACCGCTCCGAGGCCTTCAGTATACCGGCGTAGAGCAGCTTCAGTAAGCTGTTTTCGTTGGCAAAGCCACCCTTGGTTTTGGTCAGCTTGCGGAATTGGCGGTGTACCGCTTCCACCGCATTGGTGGTATAGATCGCCGTCCGTACGTAATCCGGGTATTTAAAATAGGTTGATAAGGTGAACCATTTACTTCGCCAGGACTTGATCACCATGGGATATTTGTCACCCCACTTCGCCTCCAGCTCGTCGAGGGCGGTCTCGGCAGCATTGAGCGTGGCGGCTTTGTAAACGCACTTCAAATCCGCCATAAAGGCCTTCTGGTTCTTTGAGGCGACATACTTCATCGAGTTGCGTATTTGATGGATGATGCAGTGCTGGATTTCCGTGTGAGGGTAAACGCTCTCTATGGCTTCAGGGAAGCCCTTCAATCCGTCTACGCAGGCAATGAGGATGTCTTTGATGCCTCGGTTATACAGGTCGGTCAAGACGCTCAGCCAGTGATGGGCGCCTTCCTGGTCAGAGAGGTACAGCCCCAGCAGCTCCTTCTTGCCTTCGATGTTCAGGGCGAGAATGGTGTAAATGGCCTTGCTGACGTAACGTCCGTTCTCTTTGATCTTGTAGTGAATGGCGTCCAGCCAGACGATGGGGTAGATGGCATCGAGGTCGCGCTCCCGCCAGGCTTGCAACTCCGGCAGCAGCTTGTCGGTAATGGCATTGAGGGTGCCATTAGATACGCTGATGCCGTACAGGTCTTCGATATGGCCACGAATGTCCTGGTAGCTATTGCCCAAGGCAAACAGGGCGAGGATTTTGCGCTCGATCTCATCGGTGAGGTGGGTCTGGTGTTTCTTGATCAGCTGCGGTTCAAAAGTACCAGCCCGGTCACGCGGGGTCTTTAACTCAAAGTTGCCAGCGGTACTTTTGACGGTCTTGGAAGTATTGCCGTTCTTGCGATTAGGTGTCTCTTCCTGGCCGAGATGGCTGTCGAGTTCCGCCTGCATAGCGGCCTCGGTCAACTGCTTGATCAGGGGTGTGAGCACGCCATTCTTGCCGGTGAGGTCTTGGCCTTCACGCAAGGCGGCGATGGCGGCTTCCATATCGAAAGTGGGTTTTTGTTTGGACATCGGTCATTCCTTTTTGCTGTAGGATAAAGAAATGACACAGAATTATGAACACTACTTTTTTCCCAATACCGAAATTACTTGGGATTACTCTCTTTTACTCGCTACTTGTTACTCCGCAGCAACTCGATTCCCTGTCTTGTATGCCCCTGAGGGCGCCATATTCGCTCGATAGGCTGGTGGCCCGGTTGCGCTCTGGGCATGTGCTTGGGTTCGCTGGCACTCCCTCTACCGCAACCCTGTCACCGCCTTGGATGGTACTCCCCTAGAGCCGGGTTCAACCTCCCACCGTATACCGCGCAGGTTGAAATTTCGTCTGATTATTAACCATATAAGTATATGATAATAAAAGATATTTACGTTGATCTGATGCCTTTTGCCATGCTTAAATTAGCTATCGATTACTACGTCGAGCTAAATAGCTTCACAAGGCAGGGTCACATGAGCAAAAGTCCGAACAAGATCACCAAGAAGGTGCTGGATGCCTGGGTCTTTGATGAAAAAGACCCTTTTCTCTGGGATCCTTGCCTCCAAGGTTTTGTTGTCAGGCTTAACGCGAACGGGTCGTACTCTTTCTTGGTCAAGTACCGTACCAAATATGGTGACCGGCGCACGTACACCGTGGGGAAGTCATCAGCTATAACGGTTGACCAGGCGAGATCGCAGGCCGAGAAAATTCTGGCAAGGATCGCGCTCGAGGGATTTGACCCCCTTGAGCAAAAGCAGTCTGACAGGAACGCATTGACCATCAACGAGCTACTCGATGCCTATCTGACTTCCGCCAAGTTCCAGGAAAAGGCGAAGTCCACGCAATCTACCGACGCTGGTCGACTTAACAGGCATATCCGCCCCCTGCTTGGAAAGGTAAGGCTGGAACAGCTGACCCCCGACCAAGTTCGCAAAGCTTTCGCCGGCATACGGGATGGCAAGACCGCATGCAGTGTCAAAACCAAACCCCGTGGACGGGCAAGGGTAAGTGGGGGCGAACAGAAGGCGCCGCGCGGATGGCGATCAGGGTGCTCAGGGCCATACTAAACTGGGCAATCAAGGAGGGCTACACTGACCGCAACCCCGCCAGTGGGCTTGAACTCGGAGCGGACGGGACAAGGGATGTGGTGCTTTCCTCCCTCTCGGAGTACCAGAAACTTTTTGGCGCCCTGGATAGGCTGGAAGCTCATCTTCAGATTTCCCCTGATCAGGCTGATGCTATCCGCTTGCTCGCATTCACCGGTGCCCGGCTTAACGAAATTGCCGCACTTAAATGGGGGCAGGTCGATCTTGCGCGCAGCATGCTTTGCCTGCCGCGCCATGCCCACAAAACGGGAAAGAAAACCGGCAAAGGCAAAGAGATTGCTCTCTCTGCTGTAGCCTTGGAACTGATCGCCCGTCGCACACCTGGTAAGACGGAGGAGTACGTCTTTCCTTCCAGCCGGGGAAACCATGCCCACATTTCTTTGGGGAGTAAACTGTGGGCCAGAATCCGTGCGGAGGGAGGCTTGCCAGAGGGAGTGACCAATCATGCGCTCCGCCACTCACTCGGCACATTGATGGCAAGCCAGCGTGCCCAGGGGCTCGAGATCATGGCCGTCCTCGGCCACACGCAGTTAAGTACTACCCTGAGATACATCCATGTGGCGCAAGATGCCCGCGTGGCCTTGGCGGAGAGGCACACGGCGGGACTAGCCGCTGCCCTTGAAGGAAAGGTGCCAGGTGAAGTGGTCAGCTTCCCTGGCCGCAAGGCTGCAGGGTGAGCGGCGCGTGACTCAAGGCTTTCAAAATCGGCTTGTCGCTGGGGTGGTCGATTATACTGGCGGTGCTGGCCGCTGGTAACAGCATCACCGCTTGCGCCTCCCACCCCATATCCGCCGGGTTGCCGCCTATCCGCCGGGCCAGGTAGTAGCGACTGCAGGTTGTGGTGCGCAGCACATCGACCAGGAACCCGATCAACTCCACCCTCAGCCCCGTTTCCTCATAGGCTTCCTTGATGGCGGCAGCCCTGGTGCTCAAGCCATCGAGGCGCCCCTTGGGGAACGTTGCCGTGTACCCCCCGTAGGCGTTGGACGGCGCGAAGGCCCACACGCGGCCATCAGGCTCCACGGTCACCACCCCGGCTGCCGGCTTGAGGCCGGCAACAGGCTTGAAGTCGGGCTCCTCAAAGTTCAGGTTGCTGACAAGCGCCTCCCAGCCCTCGTTTGTGGTCGGCGCATCCGTCCATGAGCTGATGGGCACCCCATTGATGTGTTCAGGCATAGGGCCCTGGGGCACCACTTGGGCGAATGCGTTGGGGTCGGCCCATGCGTCGAGTGGCGTCGGGGTGCTGGGCTTGCTGAGCTTCACCGGCTTGCCGTGTTCGCCGGGTTTTGGGTGAAAAACCAAGGCTACCCCTCCTGGAGTTTGTACAGCGAATCCCACACCTCATGGTAGAGATGGGCTCGCTCCCATCCCTGAACCCTGGATACCTCGTTCTTGAAATTGTCGTAATCCAGGTCTTCCACCAGTTTGGTCATGGCCTCCGCCACCTGGGATCTTAGGGCGACGGCTCGGAACCGGTAATCGTTGACCCGGCTGTCCTGAATCGGGCCGAGGCCGGGGATGTACTTTGCTTTTAGAGCCTCCAGGTCAGACTTGACTCGGGCTCGGATCGTCAGCGTATCGCCGCGTTTGTCGGATGGCTTTTGCACGATGCTGAAAAAGCCGATAGGTGTAATCAACCACATGGCTGGCTCCTGATTGGCGAGATATGATGATAATCATAAAGATGACCATACTATATAAAAATATACCTGAAAGGTAGAAAAGTCATCGTTTGCCGCTTATACTCGGCCAGACAATAAAGGACAGCAAACGGGAACTTGTTCCAGGGATGAGCCAGCACAGAATTGTGGATTTCGTTCAAGCTCAGCGGGATAGGCTCTCGTACATCGACCTGCGCCTCCGGTTTATGGGGGACATTCGCCGTCATGATCTGGTAAATCGCTTCAGCATTCAGGTGGCCGCCGCCACCCGGGATCTTCGCCTCTACCAGGAGCTTGCCCCAGGCAACATTGATTACGACCGCAGCGCCAAATGTTACATCCCGACGGCGGCCTTTAAGCCCCTATTCGATATTCCAGTGGAACGGGTGCTGACCTGGCTGGCCGATGGCTTCGGAGACGGTGATCCCCATGAAAACGTTGAAGGGGTGCCTTGCGTTACTCCAGGCAGGCTTACCAAGCCAAATCTCAACATCCTCGCACTGATTACTCGTGCCATCCATCGGGGACAGGCTTTACAAATCGATTACCACTCCATCAGCAGCGGCAGATCGCGCCGGGAAATCGTCCCTTCGGCATTGATCGATACGGGTCTGCGCTGGCATGTGAGAGCCTTTGACCGCAAATCCGGTGAGTTCAGGGATTTCGTTATCACTCGAATCCAGAAACCCGTGCTACTGCCGGATTCCGCTATCCAAAACCAGGAGTATGCCGAACACGACATTCAGTGGACTCGGGTCGTCGAGTTGGAGTTGGTGCCGCACCCGGATCAACCTCGCCCCGATATCACCGAAATGGACTATGGCATGCGTGGCGGCGTGCTGCGGATGAAGCTGCGAGCGGCAACGGCTGGCTACATCCTGCGGAAGTGGAGTGTGGACTGCTCACCTGACCACAGCCTGCGCGGCCATGAGTACCGACTTTGGCTTAAGGATCACCTGGCGCTGTACGGCGTCAAGAACGCGGTATTGGCGCCGGGATATACGGAACAGATGAGCGGGAGAAAGCACATTGGATAACGTATTCGATTTTCGCAATCAGCTTGTTGATGAATACAGTGCTTTCTCGCGCAGCTTTACCCGCATTGCAGCCCTGGACATTCTCCGCGAGGTCGAGCGTCAATACGATGCCGGTCGCTACTGGCCAGAGCCTCTGATCCAGATCAACCCCAACTACCAGCGTAAAGGCACAGTGCAGCAGCTGGTGCAGCAGGGGCTGTTGCACAAGACTTGCGCGGATATTTTTCAAACCGGCAAAGCGGAGCATAATCCGCAAGATCTGCACCTTTACGCGCACCAGATGGAAGCGCTTGCCAAGGGCCAAGATGGCCAAAGCTATGTGGTCACAACAGGCACCGGCTCAGGAAAATCCCTGTCATTTTTTATCCCGGTGATTGACCGCATCCTCAAAGCCAAGGCAGCTGATGTCACGCCACGCACCCGTGCCATTGTCATTTATCCGATGAACGCATTGGCAAACAGCCAGCTCGAAGAGCTGGACAAGTTTCTGCACGGCTATCCGGAAGGGCAAAAGCCTTTTACCGTAGCGCGCTATACCGGGCAGGAAGGCAACGCTGAGCGTGAAGCGATCGCCAGTAACCCGCCCGATATTTTGCTGACTAACTTCATGATGCTGGAGTTGATTCTAACCCGTTACGAGGAAACGGACAGGCGTGTGGTCGAACACTGTCATGGGCTTGAATTTCTGATCCTTGACGAATTGCACACCTATCGCGGTCGCCAGGGCGCGGACGTAGCCCTATTGGTGCGCCGTTTGCGAGAGCGCTTGCAGGCCGATCAACTGGTGTGCATAGGCACCTCGGCGACCATGTCCAGTGCCGGCACGCTGGCCGACCGCAACAAAACTGTCGCCGCGGTAGCCAGCAAATTATTCGGCACAGCTATTTCTGAGTACGATGTGATTGGTGAAACCTTGGAACGGGTCACCGACCCAAGCATGGATGTGGCAGCCATTCGAGGCAAATTGAAAGCCCTACTCAATCAGCAGCAGTTCAGCTGGCCGAATTTTTCTGCTTTCCAGCAAGACCCGCTTGCTATATGGGTGGAACTCAACCTTGGTATCGAGTTGTCCCAGCATGAAGCACCTCGCCGAGCAAAGCCCATCACACTAAAAGAAGCAAGCCAACGCCTGGCGGCAGATGCGGATTGCAGCGAGCAACTGGCACGAGAAGGCTTGCAGCGTTTTTTGGTGGCCGCCCACGACATCAAAACAGAGCAGGGGCGGCCGCCGTTCGCCTTCAAGCTGCACCAGTTCATCAGCGGCCCCGGCAAGGTTCATGCAACGTTGGAAGCGCCACAACAACGCCAGATAACGCTGGACGCGCAACGCTTTGCGCCGGGACGTCAGGCCGAATCGGTACTGCTCTATCCGGTGCATTTTTGTCGCGATTGTGGCCAGGAATACCATCCCGTCTGGCGTTCCGAGCAGGGCAGGGTGCAATACAGCCCCCGTGAAATTGATGACATCACGGCGGATGACAATGAGGATGTGCGCTTTGGTTTCTTGTGCCCCGCCAACCCGCAACAGGCCTATAAGGGGCAGCTTGAAGATCTGCCTGAAAGCTGGCTGGATCTCACCAGAGCAGAGCCCAAAATCAAAGGCACTTACAAAAAGTCTGTACCCCTGGGCACCCGAGTCGACCCGCAAGGACTGGAGGGCCGAGGTGAGCAGTTCTGGTATATCCCCGGCAAGTTTCGGTTCTGCCTGAATTGCGCCGTGCTGCACGAGGCTCACGGCAAGGATATGAATCGGCTGGCCAGTTTGTCCGGCGAGGGTCGTTCATCGGCTACGACCGTGCTCACGCTCAGTGCCTTGCGCCAGTTGTTTGCCCAACAGGAGCTACCTGCCGGGCTACCAGATCCGCGCAAGCTGCTTGGCTTTTCCGATAACCGTCAGGATGCCGCTCTGCAGGCAGGACATTTCAATGACTTTGTGTTTCTGCTCACTCTGCGTTCCGGGTTGATTGGTGCCCTGCAAAAAAATCAGGGACTGCTCACCGAGGAGCACCTAGCCGATGCCGTATTCAAGGCGCTGGGTTTTGACGCCGTGGATGCAGCCACTCTGACCGAATACCTGCGAACACCAAAGCTCATGGGGCTGGCACGGCAGGAAGCCCAACGAACCCTGCGTTTTATCATTGGCTATCGCCTGTTGCGCGATCTCCGCCGCGGCTGGCGCTTCAATAACCCGAACCTGGATCAGCTCAATCTGCTGGCCATCCGTTACCGTGGGCTGGAGGAATTTTGCGCTGAGGAATCACTGTTTGAAAGCAGCGGTTCCGTATTGCGTAAACTAAACCCACATAACCGTGCCGCGCTATATCAAATCCTATTCGATGAAATGCGCCGGGGTCTATGCCTGGAAAGCCGCTATCTGGACGCGGTGGAGCAGGACAAGGCACGCACCAGTGCGTTCAGTTATCTGCACGAACGCTGGGCCTTTGCCGCTGATGAAAAGCTGGAAACGGCCCGCTATCTGATCCTCGAAAAACGCCCGGAATACAAGGGCAAGCCGCGCACGGATCTGCTCAGCGGAGGCCCACGCTCCCGCTTGCTCAAGCAGATCAAAATGGCCGAGGTATGGAAGCAAACCGCCTTTGCAGGGCAAACCCATGAGTGGAAGGAAGCCGAGTGGGCTGAATTGATTCAAGCCATGTTGCAAGCGGGATTGCACAACTATGTGCACAAACAAGCCATTGACGGAAAAATAGTGGGCTGGCGTCTGAATGCCGCAGCGCTGGAGTGGTGCTTGATCGGCAAGAATAGCGGCGAAAGCCGCATCAATGCCTTCTTCCGGCAACTCTATCTCAACGTGGCCGGGCTGCTGCAGCAGCCGGGCCACCCGCTGTTTGATTTTGAAGCGCAGGAACACACTGCCCAGGTTGAAGCGTCACGCAGACAACTGCTGGAGCAACGCTTTCGCTATACCGAGAAAGATCGTCAAGACTGGGCCGACAACCCTGCTCACGAGGCTCCGCTTGAGCGTCTGCCGGTGATGTTCTGTTCACCCACCATGGAGTTGGGTGTGGACATTTCCGCACTCAATACGGTATATCTGCGCAATGTACCGCCCACTCCGGCCAACTATGCCCAGCGCAGTGGTCGTGCCGGGCGTTCTGGTCAACAAGCCCTGGTCATCACCTACTGCGCAGCCCTCAGTCCCCACGACCAATGGTTTTTCCGTCATGCCAGCGATATGGTTCACGGCGTGGTCAAGCCCCCCACGCTGGATTTGGCCAATCGCGATCTGCTGGAAAGCCATTTGCGCGCAGTCTGGCTGGCCAGTGCCCGGGTTGGGCTGGATACCAGCATCGCACCACTGCTGGAGCTGGAGGCGCCGGGCAAACCCGTCAAGGCCGAATTGCACCAGCAACTGGCAGACCCCGCCGTTCTCCACCGTGCGCGGCAAAGTGCCGCAGCTGTGGTTGCCCAATTGCAGGCCGATCTGCAAGGCAACAGCTGGTTCTCCGATGATTATGTCAACAAGGTGATCGACGAATCACCACAGGCATTTTCCGGAGCGCTTGAGCGCTGGCGCGTACTGTTTGATTCCACCCGCAAACAGATGGAGATGGCCGACCACATCGTTAAAAGCCATACGGCCTCCCATTCTGAACGCAACAATGCCAGCCGTCGCTATGGTGATGCGGCACGGCAGTTCGCCGTGTTGTTAAAAACCGGCAATACCCAGGGTTCCGATTTCTACACCTACCGCTATCTAGCCAGCCAGGGTTTCCTGCCTGGCTACAACTTCCCTCGCTTGCCATTGATGGCCTGGATTCCCGCACGGGGTGGCAACGGCACCAATGGTAAGGATGACGAAGGCAGCATGGTCAGTCGACCGCGCTTTCTAGCCCTGTCGGAGTTCGGCCCGCGCAGCCTGATTTACCATCAGGGCCGCATGTACCGGGTTGTGCGTGCCAAGCTCAACGTTGGCTCCGCCGATCATGTCTCTGGCAGCAGCCAGCTCAGCACCATCGCCTCACGCATTTGCAGTCAGTGTGGCTATGGTCATCTGGGTGAACCGGGTGAGGGGGAGCCGTTGGTGGATCGCTGTGAAAACTGCGATGCACTGCTTACCGATCACGACTGGGTGCGCGAGCTTTACCGCATCGAAACCGTGGAGACAGTGCCCGTCGAGCGCATCTCCATCAACGACGAAGATCGCCAGCGGCAAGGGTTTGAACTGCAAACCACCTTCCGTTTTCTACCAGGGCCGGATGGACAGATACAAAAAAGCCAAGCGGAAGTATGCCAGGGCGAAGACGTCATCGCCGGACTGGTGTACACGCCTGCCGCCCGGTTGTGGCGTATCAACCGGGGTTGGCGTCGCCGCAAGGACAAGAACCAGCTGGGCTTTTACATCAACCCCATCACCGGCACCTGGAGCAAAAAGGACGACCCCAATGCTGAAGAAGGCAGCGACGCTGTTGATGAACCTTTGCTTGACAAGGTGCCCAACCAGCGCATAGTGCCCTTTGTTGAAGATCACCGGAATTTGCTGATCCTCACTCCGGTGAAAACCTTGCCGCTTGAAACCATGGCTACCTTGCAGGCTGCCATCAAGCGCGGCATTGAAATGACCTTTCAGATCGAAGAATCGGAACTGGTGGCCGAACCCCTCCCCACCAGTGATGAGCGCAAGGCCGTGATGTTCTACGAATCTGCAGAAGGCGGAGCCGGTGTGCTTACCCGGTTAACCACCGAGCCTGATAGCCTGGCGCAGGTGGCCAGTGCCGCACTTGAGCTGATGCACTTCAGCAAGCCGACCGAGCCCTGGTCGATGGCGTCTCTGGACAGCCTTGAGCAAAAATACCAAGGCCTATCCATCTGCGAGGCGGGCTGTTACCAGTGTCTGCTCTCCTACTTCAACCAACCTGACCACGACAACATCAATCGCCGCAATCAGGATGCGCTGAACCTGCTGGTGGCACTGGCCAATGCGCAGGTTTCCATGGCCAGGGTTCCAGACTCGGCGCACACAACAACACCAGCACCGGATTCTGGCAGCAGCCAGTTATCCGAGTGGCTCAAAGCACTGGATCAAGCCGGCCTGCAGCGCCCTGACGCGACCAATGTTCCCATCAATCAAGGGGCTGCCTCCGCCGCAGGGCAATACAAGGCGGCCCGTGCGCTGGTGTTTTTGGAACCCATCACAGCCGAACTGCGCGATACGCTGACCGACAAGGGCTGGCAAGTGCTTGATTTTTCTGCTCAGGTACGTTGGCCGGAGCTGCTTGCTCGCTATTCCAACGTCTTCGCAGGTTCTGGGGGGAGCACGCTATGAATCCAGTATCCTTGGCTGGTGCAACCTCCCGGCTTGGCCTGTGCTTGAAAAGAACAGGCGGCATTACTATACTTCTACCCAACAACACCCCCCACGCATCCCGTCAGCTCTGCGCACCCCGGGGGGTTTCTTTTTTCCGGTCTCCGATACACGGAGGGCCGGATGTCTAAGATCCCCTATACCAAACCGGCCCTTGGCCTGGAACAGCAGATCCTGCAGCTCCGTGCGCGTGGCATGGTGATTGCCGACGAGCCGCTGGCGAAACACTATCTTGGTTACATCAACTACTACCGCCTGGCGGCATATTGGCTGCCATTTGAGTCGGATCATGGCAGTCACCAATTTCATCCCGGCACCACCTTTGAGCAGGTGCTGGATAGGTATGTGTTTGACCGTGAGTTGCGACTGCTGCTGATAGACGCAATCGAGCGTGTAGAGGTCGCGGTAAGAACGCAATATGCCTATCAGCTAGGCCATGCCCATGGTGCTCACCTATTGCTCAACGCCAATCTGTTTCAGCCAAACCGAGGCAGATGGAGTTATACCGCCAACCGCCAGCAACTGGAGCAGGATGTCGTCAACAGCAAAGAGCTCTTTATCCAGCACTTGTTGGACAAATACAAAGAACCCCTGCCACCTGTATGGGCAGCGGTCGAAATCATGACCCTGGGGCAGCTCTCCAAATGGTATGCAAACTTGAAGCTTCGTGCTGATCGCAATCGCGTTGCCCACCCCTTTGATATGGACGAAACAAACCTTGCTTCGTTTTTGCACCACCTGGCCGTTGTGCGCAATCTCTGTGCGCATCACAGCCGCGTGTGGAACCGGGAGCTGGCGTTCACCTTCAAATTGCCGAATCATCGGCCTGCCGCCGTACTGGGCAGCCTGAACCCCGCCAGCCCGAAAAAGCTCTACAACACCTTGGCGATATTGGGCTATCTGCTCGACAGGGTCAGCCCCGGGCACCACTGGAAGAGCCGCCTACAGCAATTGATACAGGCCCACCAGATTCCAGCAAACGAAATGGGCTTTCCCGCGCACTGGCTACAACAGCCCTTCTGGCAAATATAAAATGGAACCACAATGACCCAAGCCAACTTCCTCCCCGGCAACCTGGTACGCGCCCGTGGCCGCGAATGGGTGGTGCAAAGCGACTCGCAACCCGACTGGTTGCGCCTGCGCCCGCTCGGGGGTGCCGACGATGACATCATTGCGCTGATTCCCGCGCTGGAATTCCAGCCGGTGGAGTCGGCCACCTTTCCCTGGCCCGATCCCACGCGCCCCGGTAACCACGCTGCTGCCCTGTTGCTGCGCGATGCCCTGCGCCTGAAACTGCGCGCCGGTGGCGGCCCGTTCCGCTCCTTCGGCAATATCGCCGTGGAGCCGCGTGCCTACCAACTGGTGCCCTTGCTGATGGCGCTGCGGCTCTCCACTGTGCGCCTGTTGATTGCCGATGACGTGGGTATCGGCAAAACCATCGAAGCCGGTCTGATTGTGCGCGAGCTGATGGATCGTGGCGAAATCAGTCGCCTGGCCGTACTCTGCCCACCGCACCTGGTGGAGCAGTGGCAAAGCGAATTGCAGGAGCGTTTCCACCTGCAAGCCGTGGCATTGACCTCCGCCAGTGCCAGCCGCATCGAGCGCAACCTGCCGCACGGCGTCAGCCTGTTTGATCATCATCCGGTGGTGGTGGTCAGCCTCGATTACATCAAAAGTGAGCGCCACCGTGATTACTTTCTGGCCATCGCGCCCGAATGCATCATTGTTGACGAAGCCCACACCTGCGCCACCGGCAGCCAGGGTAAACAGCTGCGTTATCAATTGCTGCAACGCCTGGTTGCAGATAGCGAACGCCACCTGATCATGCTCACCGCCACTCCGCACTCGGGTGACGAAGCCGCGTTCTACAACCTGATATCTCTGCTCAATCCGGCCTTTGCCGGGTTGCAGGGGCGCACCTCCGCCAATGATCCGCTCCGGCAGGAACTGGCTCGGCATTTCGTCCAGCGCCGCCGCAAGGACATTGAAGAATGGCAGGCTGAAACCGACGCCGGTCGCGCCTTTCCCCGGCGCATGAAAACCGAAGTCACCTACCAGCTCAGCGGTGACTGGGGCGCGTTTTTCGATGCTGTGCAAAGCTACTGCCGCGAACTGGCGGAAACCATCGAGCAAAGCGAAAGCGGTGCCTCGCGCCTTATCTGGTACGCCACTCTGGCATTGCTGCGTTGTGTGGCCTCGTCACCCGCCGCAGCCGTCAAGGCGCTGACCACCCGCCTGCAAGGCACACTGGACAGTGACGATGGCCTGCACGACGAACGCCTGCACGATGGCGAAGCCGACGACCTGTCCGGCAGCGATCTGGAACCCCCCGGCCAGTTGCAGGACACCGGCCGCTTGCAAGCCCTGATTGCCGAGGCCCAGCGCCTGTCCGGCAAACAGGGTGACCCGAAACTGGCTGCCCTGATCCAGCACCTGCAAGGGCTGGTAAAAGACGGTTATCAGCCTGTGGTGTTCTGCCGCTATATCGCCACCGCCCACTACGTGGCCGAGCACCTGCGTGCGCACTTTGGCAACAAGATCACCGTGGAGGCCATCACTGGCGACATTACGCCGGACGAACGCCGCGAGCGCGTCGATGCCATGGCTGACACCGAACAGCGCATTCTGGTGGCCACCGACTGTCTTTCTGAAGGCATCAACCTGCAACATCTTTTTACCGCCGTGGTGCACTATGACCTGGCCTGGAACCCCACCCGCCACGAACAGAGGGAAGGCAGGGTAGACCGCTTTGGCCAGCAGGCTGATGAGGTGCGTTGCACCATGCTCTATGGCCAGGACAACCCGGTGGACGGCTTTGTACTTAACGTGATTCTGCGCAAGGGCGAGGCCATCCAGAAAGAACTCGGCGTGCTGGTGCCCATGCCGGAAGACGAGCAACGCATCAATCAGGCCCTGGTCAAGGCCGCCTTGATGAAACGCAGCGAACGCAAACACTACACCGCTGACCTGTTTGCCGATGCAGAAGTCATCCTGCAGCCCCTGCAAGCCCAATGGCGCGACGCTCTGGACAAAGCCAAGGCCAACCGCACCGTGTTTGCCCAACGCCGTATTCGCCCCGACGAAGTGCTCCCCGAATGGCAAAAGCAGCAGCTTGCCCTGGGCAACGCCGCTGATGTGCAGCGCTTCGTGCACAGTGCCTGTGCCCGGTTAAATGCACCTTTGGAAAAAGCGCGCAACCACCATTTTCGCTTTCTGCCCCAGCACCTTCCCGAGGCCCTGCGCCAGCGGCTGGCGGACGAAGGTATTGACAAGCCCGTCACGCTGGACTTCACCGACCTGCACCGCAGCCACCCGCTGGTCACGGTGCTGGCCGAACACCTGCTGGAAGAGGCCCTGCAAGGCGCTGGGCAAAACAACGCACAAGCCATCGCCGCCCGCTGCGCCGCCACCGTCACTCAGGATGTGGAGGTGGTCACCACTCTGTACCTGCTGCGTCTGCGTCACCAGCTAAGCTATGTACGCCGCCGCCAGCCGCACCAATTGATGGCCGAAGAAACCGTCACCCTGGCCGTACAGGGGCGCAGCAACCCGCAGTGGCTCAGTGACGACAACGCCGCCGCGCTATTGCAATGCCAGCCCAGCGCGAACCTGCCCGCCGCGCAAATGCAGCAACAGGTACAGGCCGCCCTGGATTTTCTGCAGGCCCAGCCCGCGCGCCTGCAGGCACTGGCACAGCAGCGCGCCGAGACCCTGCTGGATGACCACAAACGGGTGCGCGAAGCCGCCCGCGATGTGGGCCAGTACAGCGTTACCCCCTGTTTGCCGGTGGATGTGATCGGCGTGTATGTCCTGCTACCCGATTCCCTGTAAGGCGGCCCAATGAAAAAAATCCACAAAGCCCACGTCGCCCTCAACCTGCCCAGCCTGCGCCTGGAAGGCGCCTTGTTCCTACCCGATCAACTGGAAAAAGCCGCACTCGGTCAGGCTGCCCGGCAGCAGGAGGCCGACTACCACACCCCCAAGGGTCTCAAGCTCAAGGACGACTACAGCCGCGCCTTCCAGATCGCCAGCGCCCAGTGGCAGCACTTTGCCCGCCTGTTCGAGCGCACCGACCTCGACCCGCAGCAGGCCACCACCACCTTTGTCCAGGAACTGCTGCGCGACGCCTTCGCTTACCACCGCATCCAGCCGGTGGCCGGGCTTACGCTGGGTGAGCGCCATTACCCCATCAGCTTGCTGGCAGGGCAGTTGCCCATCGTGGTGGCCCCGCACCACCTGGGCCTGGATACCCCGGATGAGCGCTTCAGCATTACCGGCTCCGGCAGCCGCAAAAAAACCGCCTTCCAACTGGCGCAAGAGTTGATCAACGCCAGCGACGAACACCTCTGGGCCATGGTCACCAACGGCAAGCAACTGCGCCTGCTGCGCGATGCCGCCACCCTCACGCGCCCCAGCTTTTTGGAAATCGACCTGCAAGACCTGCTCAGCGGCCAGCGTTTTGCCGAATTTGCCATGGCCTGGCGCCTGCTGCATGCCAGCCGGGCTGGCCAGCCCGGCGAGGCGCCCACCGCCTGCATTTGGGAAGCCTGGCGTGAAGCGGGCAAGGAAGAAGGCACCCGCGTACGCGACGGCTTGCGCCAGGGCGTAACCCAGGCCCTGCTCACCCTGGGCAGCGGCTTTTTGCGGCACCCGGGCAATGATGCCCTGCGCCGCGACCTGCAGGAAGGCCACCTCAGCAAGGAAGACTACTTCGAGCAACTGCTGCGCCTGATCTACCGGCTGATTTTTCTGTTTACCGTGGAAGAGCGCGGCTTATTGCATACCGCCGACGACAGCAAAACCGCCCAGCAAGCACGCCGTGCCTACGCTGAAGGCTACGCCATGGCCCGCCTGCGCGATCGCGCCCTGAAACGCCGCGCCCGCAACCGCTTCGACGACTTGTGGCAGGCCGCCCGCATTGTCTTCAACGCCCTGAGTGACGGTGAACCCCGGCTGGCCCTGCCCGCCCTGGGTGGCCTGTTTGCCCGCAGCCAATGCCCGGCACTGGATGCCGCCAGCCTCAGCAACGCCGACTGGCTGCTGGCCATCCAGCACCTGCGCTGGGACAACGCCAGCGGCAGCCTGGCCCCTGTTGATTACCGCAATATGGGGCCGGAGGAACTGGGCAGCGTGTACGAAAGCCTGCTGGAACTGGTGCCTGAGGTCGAACTGCCCGCCCGCCAGTTTGGCTTTGCCGGGCTGACCAGCGACGGTTCTACCCAGGGCAATGCCCGCAAAACCAGCGGTAGCTACTACACCCCGGATTCGCTGGTGCAGGAGCTGATCCAATCCGCGCTGGAACCGGTGATCGAACAGCGCCTGGCGGACAACCCCGCCAACCCGACTGAGGCACTGCTTAACATCAAGGTGATCGACCCGGCCTGCGGCAGTGGCCATTTTCTGCTCGCCGCCGCTCGCCGCCTGGCCGAACGGCTCGCCGCCCTGCGCCGCAGCGAAGGCGCGGTAAAGCCCCAGGATTACCGCCACGCCTTGCGCGAAGTGATCAGCCACTGCATTTTCGGCGTAGACCGCAACCCCATGGCGCTGGAACTGTGCCGAACCGCCCTGTGGCTGGAAGGCTTTGAAGAGGGCAGGCCGTTGTCTTTCCTCGACCATCACCTGCAATGCGGCGACGCCCTGTTGGGCCTGACCGACCTGAAGGCGCTGGAAAAAGGCATTGCCCCGGCGGCCTTCAAGCCGCTGTCTGGTGACGATAAAGTCACGTGCAAAAAACTGGCCCAGCTCAATAGCGCGGCACTGAAAGATTTGGAAAGGAAGCGGGTCGCCAATGCCTTCGGGCAACTGGGTGAAATCGATGCCGCCGCAGGCCTCAGCGAACTGCAAGCCCTGGAAGCCCTGCCGGAAGACACCCCACAGGACATCGCCAAACGCGCCGCCACCTATCAAGCCTTTCAGCAACAGGCCGCCAGCAGCCGTCTGGCCCACGCCGCCGATCTGCTGCTGGGCGCCTATGTATTGCCCAAAACCGACATCACCGCCGCGCACATCCCCACCAGCCAAACCCTGTATCTGGAACTGTTCAGCGATCAGCACAACGCCCAGCACCAGCAGCAACTGCAAGCCGCCCGCAGCGCATGCCGTGAGGCGCGGGTATTCCACTGGCCGCTGGCCTTCCCGCAGGTGTTTGCGGAAGGGGGCTTTGATTGCGTACTGGGCAACCCGCCCTGGGAGCGCATCAAACTGCAGGAAGAGGAATTCTTTGCCACCCGTAGCACCCTGGTGGCAGCGGCCAAAAACAAGGCCGAGCGCAGCCAGCGCATCGACTGGCTGGCCCAGGGCCAACTGGCCAGGCACATCTATCCCGATCAGGAACACAGCGAACTGGGCAGCGTCGCTGAGCAACGCCTGTATCAGGAATTTCTAGGTGCCCGTCGCACCGCCGAGGCCGCCAGTGCCTTTGCCCATGTCAATGGGTCAGAGGGTGGCCGCTACCCGCTCACCGGCGTGGGCGATGTCAACACCTACGCGCTGTTTGCCGAAACCATCAGCCAGATCACCCGCCCCGCAGGCCGCGCCGGTTTTATCGTGCCCACCGGCATCGCCACCGACGATTCCACCAAGGCATACTTTGGTGCCATCGCCACCAGCGGGAGGTTGGCCAGCCTGTATGACTTTGAAAACCGCGAAGCGATCTTTCCGGGCGTGCACCGCAGTTATAAATTCTGCCTGCTCACCCTGGGCCAGTCCGCCGAAGCCGAGTTTGCCTTCTTCCTCACCCAGACCGCGCAACTGCAGGATGCCCGCCGCCGCTTTACCCTGGGCGCGGACGACTTTGCCCGCATCAACCCCAACACCCTGACCTGCCCGATCTTCCGCGCCCGCCGCGATGCGGAACTGACCCGGCAGATCTACCAGCGCGTCCCGGTACTGATCCGCGAGGCGCGCCCCGGCCAGCCGGAGCAGAATCCCTGGGGTATTTCGTTTATGGCCATGTTCCATATGTCCAACGACAGCCACCTGTTCCACGACGCTGGCGGGCAGGGAATGCTGCCGCTCTACGAAGCCAAGATGATCCACCAGTTCGATCACCGTTGGGCCAGCTACGCGGCCAATGCCCGCGGCCAGGCGGGCAAGGGCGACGTGGCCAGTCGTGATGTGACCCTGGTGGAAAAAGCCGACCCGGACTTTGCCGCCACGCCACGCTATTGGGTGAGGGCACAGGAAGTGCGCCAGCGGCTGGCGGACAAGGGCTGGCAGCGGCAGTGGTTGTTGGGGTGGCGGGATATTACCAACGCCACCAACGAGCGCACGGTGATTGTGAGTGTGGTGCCTGTGAGTGGGGTGGGGAACCAGATGCCGCTGATGTTTCCTTCCGGGCAAGACGATCTGCGCATATATGCGGCCTTGGTGGCGAACCTCTCGTCCCTGACGCTCGATTTTTTTGCCCGGCATAAAGTCGGTGGCACGCATCTGAATTATTTCATTTTCAAGCAGATAGCTGTGCTACCCCCGGATTGCTACACCAACTCCGACCTCGCCTTTATCGTACCCCGCGTTCTGGAACTCACTTACACCGCCTGGGATATGCAACCCTGGGCGCAGGATTTGGGCTATGACGGCGAACCTTTCCCCTTCGACCCAGACCGCCGCCCCATGCTGCGCGCCGAACTCGACGCCTGGTACGCCCGTGCCTACGGACTGAACCGCGACCAGCTCCGCTACATCCTCGATCCCGCCGATATCGAAGGCCCAGACTACCCCTCGGAAACTTTCCGCGTATTGCAGAAGAACGAGTTGAAAGAGTTCGGTGAATACCGCACCCGGCGGCTGGTGCTGGAAGCGTGGGATAAATTGGAAGCGGGAGAGCTGGATTCCGTTCAAGAGCTTTATCGCGTAGCGGCTCATCAGCAGTACGCGCCATCGCCCAATAAACAGGAAATCGCGCGTCGATCAACGGCCTATGCGCAGTATTTTCCAGACACCGTACCCTGCTGCGAGTCTGAGGATTGGTTGGCGGGTCTTGTCTGTGATTTGGTGATTCAAGGTGGCCCCATATCCGAGCAGGATTTACGCATGGTATTGCTGACTCAAGTTGACGCAAGCGAGCACAGTGAAGCATTGTCACAGTGGTGCTCACAAGAGAGACTGGAACGTTTACCGGCGGTTATGAGATGGCTAGAAAGCTTGTTCGAGGTGCCGCTGGGGCAGTCGTTGGAAATAACAAGGACTGAAAACTTAAGCAATGTCATCGGTGATGCCCGTACCCGTGAGGTAGCCGAGCTGTTGCTTAACACATACAAAAATCAACAGCGGCTACTCGATTCACTTAAAACCAGTGAAAGAGCAGACGGCGACATGGCCCCCTCTACAGAAGTCCATAAACAGGCATAAGGTAATGGACGCTACGATTGGAGAAGCTCAGAGAACCAGTCGTACCCAACCAAGGGTGTGGGTAGAAACGTTATGGCTGCTCGAATCTTTGGAGTCGGAAACCCCGCTGCGGGAAGTTTCCCTGCGGCTCGGTTTGAACCTGGTACTGTCAGAACCCATAGAGGGTAGCCTGGGCCACGGTGTAGGAAAGACGGCCTTTTGCCAGTTACTGCGTTTCGTGCTAGAAGACCCCCAATGGGCCGCTGGCACTCCCTTGCGTGATGAGCTGTGCAACGCTATGCCGAGTGGTGCGGTTGCCGCACGTGTATATATTGAGGGCGAAGCTTGGACGGTTTTGAAGCCCTGGCAGCACCAGAAACGCTATCGTGCCGCCAGAGGTGCAAGGTGGCAGCAACTCGCTAGAAATGAAGTGGCTAGTGAGCACGAGGCCTATGTACAGGCGCTCGATGAAAAACTGGTCAAGATTCTGCCGGTTCAAAATCTACCTGGCTCAAACCAACCTATCCAATGGCAGCATCTTCTTGCTTGGTGCTCCCGCGATCAGGGCAGTCGCTATCAGAGTTATTACCACTGGCGCCTCGAAGGTGCCGGCTTCACCTTGCCTGCGCAGTCACCCGCATTGGTAGTCAAGATAGTCCTTGGTCTGCTCAAGGATGCTTCTCTCCATAACGACCTGAAAAGTAAAGAATCTAATCTCAGCCAGTTGCGTTCAAACATAGCTAATCTGGAGCGCCGCCCGGCGGACTTGCTTGCTTATGTAAAGCACCAGCTGGCAACTGCTTTGGGCGCTGATGAATCCTCGCCTTTTCGCGCGGCCTCCTTGTTTGATGAATCCTCATTGCATGGCTTGGCTAAGCAGCAGGTTGCCAAATGTACCGAAGAGCTCCAACAACTTCGGGAGCAGCGCAATAACCGTGAGCAGGAAAGGCTGGCTGTGCTTGACCAATGCGCACCCTTGCGAACTCAACTAAAGGCAGTGGCAAACCGGATTGCGCAATTGCGAGCGGCTATCAGTGGTAATCGTGCGGAAGTCGAGCGCCTTAAGAAAGAACCGGAAGCCCTGCAGGAAAAGTTGACCCTATTCTGCGAGCCAGGTAATCGGCTGCTGCGTGATTGCGATTATGTTCAAGAGCGGATTGATGTCGTACAACTCAGCTCTATTCGCGATGCCAGGGAACGTCAGAAAAAAAATGGGGATTACCAATTGGAACTGACTCAACAGGCAAAGTTTCTGAAGGAGCTGGAGCAGAAGCTGTCGCCTTTCGATGCGAGAATCGCTAACCTCACAAATTTACTGGGCGACTTCAGCAGCCTAGAAATAGATGTACATAACAGAAAGAAGCGATTGGAAATGGGTATTGCTGAGCACGAGCACTATGAAAAAATCATTGCCAACCCGTCGGAATGGCAGGAATTGGCCAGACTGAAACACCAGGAGACAACGTTGGACAGTGAGATAGGCCAGATCAAACTGGCAATTCATGACCAGCAGGCGTTGTATGCCGATCGCAAGCGAACCTTGAGAAATGCGGCAGATTCAATTGCTAAGAGTATCCCCGGGTTTACCTGGGGAAATTTTGATTGTGACAAGACACCTCCTTTTCACATGGGGCCAATGCATTCGACCACCTATGGCGTACTGGAGACGCTCGCCGGTGACTTGGTTTGCCTGCTGGATAGTGGACATCCTGAAAGCCTTCATCCCGGATTTTTGTTGCACGATTCACCAAGAGAAGCGGAGATGAGTGAGTCTCTTTTCTGGGCGCTTTTACAGGTGGCAAAGAACAATCATTCCACTTCCAGTCAATATATTGTCACTACTTCCACGGAAGCCTCGTCAGATTTTGAAGAGTTTGTAAGAGTGCGACTTCATAGCCGGGAGGAAGATGGCTTCTTGCTTAAGAAACGAATCGGCATGGATTTCCGGCCGCTGAATCTATAAACCTATGACCAGCTCAATGATGCCAACAGGAAACCATCATGCTAACTGAACTCAGAATTCAGAACTTCAAGGCCTGGAATGATACGGGAATAATTCGTCTGGCGCCGTTGACAGTCATTTTCGGTGCCAACAGTGCCGGGAAGAGCAGCCTGGGGCATTTGCTGCTGGCCTTGAAACAAACTGTCCTTTCTGTTGATCGTAAGCGCCCCTTGCATCTGGGTGATGAAAACGCGCTGATCGATCTCGGCACCTTTGCCGAGTGTATTCACAACCACGACCTCACTCAGCCTTTGCGTTTTGCGCTGGGTTGGCAGTTGCCAGAAAAGCTCGAAGTCCGTGATCCCCTCACACGGGCAAAGTTTCAGGGCGACCACTTGCATCTGACAGTCAGCCTGCTGGCCGACAAGCGAGAGCAGCCTCGTGTCCAGCAGATGAGCTATCAGTTAGCGAGTGGTGATCAGCTGCAGCTGGAAGTGAGCTACGCCAACGATACACTTGCAAAGCCCGAAATCACTTCAAGCCAGCTGAAATTGGTGCGCAGCACCGGCCGGGTCTGGCCACTGGATGAACCAGACAAGTTCTACCGTATTTCCGACCAGAGTCGCGCCCGCTTTCAGAACGCCGAGTTTTTATCGGATTTCGCGCTGGCAACCGAGGGTGCGCTGGGCAGAGTCTGTTACCTTGGCCCCCTGCGAGACCACCCCAAACGCATCTATTCGTGGTCTGGCGAAACGCCGGATAGCGTTGGTCAAAGGGGCGAGTTCACTATTCCGGCGATTCTCGCCGCGAGCGCTGAGCAGCGTATGCTCAGTCGTGGTTACAAGAAAAAGCAGTACCCCTTTGATGCGTTTGTTGCGCAGTGGTTAAAGGACTTGGGCGTGATCGACAGCTTCACCGTCAAGCCGGTGGCCAAAGGGCGCAAGGAGTATGAGGTGCTGCTGAAAACTCATGGCACCAGCAGCGAAGTGAAGATTACAGATGTGGGTTTTGGCGTGTCTCAGGTGTTGCCAGCCCTGACGCAGGCCTTTTATTGCCTGCCACATTCGACTGTATGGATGGAGCAACCGGAAATCCATCTGCACCCTCAGGTGCAGGCTGAACTGGCCGATGTGTTTATTGCGGCCACCCAGGCGCGTGAAAACGGCAGGGAGCGACATGTGCAGTTGATTGTGGAAAGCCACTCCGAGCATTTTCTCAACCGTATTCAGCGCCGCGTGGCGGAGGGCAGCTTAAAAGCAGAGGACGTAGCTGTGTATTTCTGTCGTCGGGGTGGTGCCGCCACCGAACTGGAACCGCTGCGCCTGAACAAGTTCGGCGAAGTTGAAAATTGGCCCATTAACTTCTTTGGCGATGAGATGGCTGATATATCGGCCAGAACGCTGGCCGCCATGCAGCGCAAAAAAGAGCAGCGCAAGGAATCTGGAGAATGATGCGCGCGGTAATTGATACCAATATATTGCTGATCGCCAACGGACAGCATGGTGATGTATCGCCTGAGTGCGTTACGGAATGCGTCAACCTTTTGCAGGCGATGCAAGCGAATGGTACTGTGGTGATTGATGATGGTTACCGCATTCTTGGGGAATATCAGCACAAGACTCGATTGAATCCCCCCAAGGGAGTAGGCGATGTGTTCCTCAAGTGGCTGCTGCGTAATGCCGGCAACCCGGTACATTGCGCACAAGTGGCCATAACCGAGAGTGCAGTCGATGAATTCGCCGAGTTTCCCGTCCCGACTCTGCAGCCAATGTTCGATGCGCCAGATCGCAAGTTTGCCGCCGTTGCCAATGCGCATCCTGATAAGCCGCCGGTATGGCAGGGCGCGGATTGTAAATGGCTTGATTGGTGGCCGCATTTGCAAATGGCGGGTATTGGTGTGGAGTTCGTTTGCCCGAATGATGCCTGTCGCTTTTACGCCAACAAGTTTCCTGACAGACCGGTTCCGACGTTGCCTCTGGGATAATCCATGACCGACTTCTGCCGCTTCCCCCACACCCCACATATCGCCTGGCTCGGCGAGGGTATGCCGCGCGATGACAAGGTGCTGGCGCCCCATGAAGTCGAGGCCTTGCTGTCGGGGCCGGTGCGCGTGGAAGAAAAGCTCGACGGCGCCAATCTGGGTATATCGCTTGGCCCCGACGGCGCCCTGCGTGCCCAGAATCGCGGCCAGTATCTGACCGAGCCGTTTACCGGCCAGTTTTCGCGACTCGGCTCATGGTTGGCCCAACACCAATGGGCCTTAACCGAAAAGCTGACTGGCGACCTGATTTTGTTTGGCGAGTGGTGCGCTGCCAAACATTCGCTGGATTATGAAAACCTGCCGGACTGGTTTGTACTGTTCGATGTGTATGACCGTAAGGCACAGCGCTTCTGGAGCAGTGCCCGACGCAATGCACTGGCGGCAGCCCTCGGACTGTCGGTGGTGTCCTCCATCTATGAGGGTGGCGCCAGCCTGTCAGACCTGAAAAAAATCCTCACCACCAGCACCAGCCGCTACCGGAATGGGCCACCGGAGGGCCTGGTGATCCGCCAGGAATCCGCCGACTGGTGCGAAGCACGCGCCAAGCTGGTACGCGCCGAATTCACCCAAACCATCAGCGAGCACTGGCGTAGCAGGGCCATTCAGTGGAATCGAGTTAAGAGCACCTAATTTAAGGAAGGCCGTATGCCCTTGTTTATGACATTGACCCATGAGCGACTATGCCAGTACATCGAAGCTGCCAAGCATCATGTCATTCTTGCCGCACCCGGTATTCCGGTAGAAGTAGCAACGGCTTTGCTGGATGCGCAGAAGCGGCTTGGTTCCGGCAAGGTAGTGGTGGTGTTGGACGTATCGGCGCGGGTTTCACGGCTTGGCTATGGGGATTATCGAGCCGTTGAAATGCTTGCTGAGGGCGGCATCAGTGTCCGCCAACATTCAGGCTTGCGTATCGGCGCGCTGATTTGCGACGAGAGTGGCTGGAGTTTTACCTCATCGCCCCGGCTTGTGGAGGTTGATCCGACAACGGACAGTGAGGCGTTCAACGCTATTGCGCTCACGGCAGCACAAGTGATGGTGTTGCGTGCCGAACTTCCGCCGGTAAGTGGCAGCATGGATTCGCAGTCGGCTCTTGAGTATCCCGTTGTTGGCAGTGAACCCCTTGCCGAACCTACACTTGGCGCAGTCAAGCGAGCGCTGGATATAGCGCCGCCGCAGCAATTTGATCTGGCTCGTCAAACACAAGTGTACGCAGCCCTCATTCAGTTTGTTGAGCTCACTTTCGAGGGCTTCAATATCCAGAGTCGCCGCATCCAGCTGCCTAAAACCCTACCGCTGATTTTCAGCCAAGATAAGGCATTGAAGGACAGGGTCAGCGCATCACTGAAGGTGCTGGACAAGATCGAAAAGCCCGCCGCGCTGCGGGAGCTCACCGAGCGGCTCGACGAACTGAGGGCGGCGTATCTTGTACCGGTGGGCCAGGCTGGCCGAGTCATGCTGAAATCAAAGCGGTCACAATTCGAGGGTGAGCTCAACGGGCTGGAAAAACGTCTGGATAATCTCAAAGAGGATTTGAAGAAGGATTTGCAGGGCGCGCTCGACAAAGTCGTTGATGCAATCGTTCCGGATCTGGTTCGTGCGGTGATGGCAGATCCGCCGCCGCGTTTTCGTGGGCTCTTCCCAGCCACGCAAGCGTCTGCGGAAGTTTATGTTCGTGAAGAACTCGGCAAGTCGTTCCCTAAGGCGGAAGAGCTGGTGTCAGGGATGAAGATTCATAAATTTTATAAAGACGTCACCTACGAAACACTAAAGAACAAGGAGTTTAGTGAGCGCGTGATGCGAGAAATTCCTCAATCGGTGCTGGATGGCGCCTTGCTCCAGGAAGATTTGGCCGCCAAAGCGGGGAGGGCTACATCGTGAGTCTGGCCATGATAATCGGAGCCGGTTGCACATGAACCCCCTGCAACGCGCCCTGCTAGAAAAGGCCGGCAATGATCACGGCTTCGAATATGTGCTGCCCGCCCCGGACGACAGGGTAAATCTCGCCTCGGCCCGTCATCGCGCGCAGGTGTGCATCAGCGTCAGTGAGGGATGCTATTCGCTTGCGTTTACTTCGCCTGCACCCGGTCTGCTGAATGCCGAGCTGGCGCGTAGCCTGCCTACCTTGCAGCGCAGCGGCGATGGTTTCATCGCGCCCGATCAGCCTGCGCTGGCCCAACTGCTGCGCCGTGCCGCTGAGCTGGCCCATGCACTGCCCAATCAGGCGGTACATGACTTTGAGGCCAGTTTGACGCAGGAGCTGGAGCAGTTGCCCGACGCACTCAAGAACACCGAAGTCGAGCGTCTGGTGCGCCAGCGTATAGGTCAGCAGGCCTTCCGCAATGCCATGCTCGATTACTGGGGCAGTGCCTGCGCGGTTACCGGCATCGCCCTGCCCGAGGTGCTACGCGCCAGCCACGCGAAACCCTGGGCGGAGTGTGACAGTGATGCCGAGCGCCTGGATGTGTTCAACGGCTTTTTGCTGATTGCCAACCTGGATGCCCTGTTTGATCGTTTTCTGATCACCTTCAATCATCAGGGAAAATTGGTGACCGCCCCAAGCCTAGGATCGTCCGATCTGGCAGCCCTTGGCCTTCAGGCCCCGCAGCACCTGCGCTGGCTTGCGGCGGAACACCTGCCTTACCTGAAATACCACCAGCAACAGTTTCACAAACTCTGGCGATGTGGGCTTAGCTGATGGAGCGGGATGCACATCATTGGGATTTCTGAGCCTCGGTCATAACTCGGCAAAGCCCAAAGGCTGCCGAGATCAACTGGCCACAAATTGGCCGGGACGTTTGCAGCAGTAGGCGCTCGTCTTCTGCGCCTGTACCGTGGGGGTAGAGACGGAAAATCCGGAATACCTTCTGAACCAGGTCGATATGTACTGATCGATAACCTCAGCCCTGCAAGCCGTAGGCCGTGCTGCGTCCCCCGCCAGCCGCCTTGGTGAGAACCCCCAGGGCTATCAGCTCGTTGATATCCCGCAGGGCGGTATCCGGAGAACACTTGCACAGGGTTGCCCATTTCTTGCTGGTGAGTTTGCCCTCGAAACCATCTAATACCCGATTGAGCACTTTGGTCTGGCGCTCGTTCATCGGTGTGCCGGCCCAACGTCGCCAGAATCGGGCCTTTCTCAACACGTCATCCAGTGTCTGCTGTGCATTCCGCAGAGCCTGCATGAGGGAGGTCAAAAACCAATGGAGCCATGGGGACACATCGAGGTTTCCCTTTTGTGTCTGCTCCAGGATGTCATAGTAGGCCTTGCGCTCTCTCTGGATTTGGGCCGACAGGCTGTAGAAACGCTGTGGGCTGTGGTCTGCCCGCGCCAGCACCAGGTCGCCGAGGGCGCGCCCCACACGGCCATTGCCGTCGTCAAAGGGGTGAAGAGTAACGAACCAGAGGTGGGCGAGTCCCGCCTTGATGAGAGGTGGTTCGGATGTCTCGCTGTTTAGCCAGTCCAGAAAGCAGGTTATCTCCCGATCCAGCTCCTCTGCGGGTGGCGCCTCAAAATGCACCCGCTGCCGCCCGATGGGCCCTGACACCACCTGCATTGGCCCATTTCCATCATCGCGCCAGGCGCCGACACGGATCTTGTGCAAGCCTGTTCGGCGACAATTAAGATGACCGGTCGTATTGCCTCAGTAAAAAACCAAACTACTTGCTAAGTTGACTCGCCAGGACTGTTCCATCTTTAACCGCCCATTAGCTGGGTCATTTTAAGCTGATAGCTCTGTTCCCGTAATCTC
>JALOAH010000149.1 GCA_023228865.1 Porticoccaceae bacterium
TGGTGTCGCGCTTGATCAGTACTGGCTCACTGCTCGATAAAGGATACCTGTTCTGGGACGAACCGGAAACGAGCCTGAATCCGCGCCTGATCAAGTTGATTGCACGAATGATCTGTCATCTCAGCAAGCAGGGCATTCAGGTGATTCTAGCGACACATTCCCTATTCCTTCTTAGGGAGCTGGAAATTCTTGGGGGTAGCAAGGAGTTCTCTGACATTGAAAAGCGCTTCTTTGCATTGAGGCCGGGCTCCGACGGTGTGGAAGTAGAGCAGGGTGATGTGCTGGAGGATTTGCAGACATTGGTGCTGCTGGATGAGGAGCTCGAACAATCTGACCGCTTTATGGAGGTCAGTGACTGATATGCAGGAGCTTGTTGAAGGGACGCTGATGTTTACTTTTCCGGACCCCTTGAAAGCGCAGCAGTACGATGACTGGTCGTTCTACCGTAATCAGTTCAATAGTACTTTTGGTGGTACCAAGGCGGTGGACTTTATCTGTCTGGATCAGCAGTGCACCTGGTTGATTGAGGTCAAAGACTACCGCGCCCACCAGCGCACCAAGCCCAGTGAGCTGGGAGATGAAGTAGCGGCCAAGGTAAGGGATACACTGGCAGGATTAGTCGCCGCTAGTTGCAATGCGAATGATCTGGATGAGCGTCGTTTTGCGGCAAAAGCGGTGAAGAGTAAGTGTTTGCGTGTGGTATTACATATTGAACAACCGCAGAGACCTTCAAGGTTGCGTCCTCAAGTGGTGAATCCTACTGACTTGGTTATGAAGCTGAAGCAGTTGTTGAGAGCAGTCGACGCTCACCCATTGGTTGTAAGCCAACATAACTTAAAACCATATATGCGCTGGCATGTAAAAGGATAATCGAAGCATGAGCTTGAAGCCCTGGCGGGAAATCGCCCGCCCCCATAGAGACGTCCTGGAAGGCACTTTCAAACAGTCCGAATTTGCCGCTGACATCACTCAGGTCGCTACGGGTACCGCACCTCCGGAGTACCAGGATGCGGAGATGTTCTTCGCCCGTACCTTTATCACTGAAGGTATGCGTTTGTTGCTGATCTCCGTGGCGGAGCGTTTGGCAGGCAAGGGTGGCGACCCGGTGGTTCAGCTGCAAACCGCTTTTGGCGGTGGTAAAACACACACCATGCTGGCGGTATTTCACTTGGCGAGCCGTAAGGTGAGCACCGACAAGCTGATGGGCATCCCGCCCATTCTGGATCAGGCGGGTATCAGCGAGTTGCCCAGAGCCCGCATTGCCGTACTGGACGGCATTCGTCAGTCGCCCAGCCAGCCAAACAGCTATGGTTCCACCATGGTGAACACCCTGTGGGGCGAGCTGGCCTGGCAACTGTTGGGTGAAGAAGGCTATGCCCTGGTGGCAGATAGCGATGCCGATGGTACTTCCCCCGGCAAGGAGGTACTGATAGCTCTGCTGACCAAAGCAGCACCCTGCGTGATTCTGATCGATGAATTGGTGGCCTATATTCGCCAGCTCGAGCTGGGCAAGCAGTATAAGGGTGGCACTTTTGACAGTAATATCAGCTTTATCCAGGGCCTGACCGAGGCGCTGAAGGCGGTACCCAACGCCATTTTGTTGGCCTCCTTGCCCGAGTCCGAACTGGAAGTGGGCGGTACCATGGGCCAGCGCACACTGAATTCACTGGAGACCTACTTCGCTCGCGTAGAGTCTGTGTGGAAGCCAGTGGGCTCCAGTGAAGCTTTCGAGATTGTTCGGCGCAGGCTGTTTGATAGCGCCGGGGAACGAGCGCAGGTTGAGGGTATCAGTCGCCAGTTTTCGGATTTCTACCGGCAACACGCAGAAAAGTTTCCGGTTGAAACCCAGTCCAACGAGTATTTCGAAAGGCTGTGCGCCTCCTATCCCATTCACCCTGAAGTGTTCGACCGGCTGTATGAGGACTGGTCCACGCTGGACAAGTTTCAGCGCACCCGAGGGGTGTTGCAGTACCTGGCGATTGTCATCCACCGCCTGTGGAACTCGGACAACAAGGATGCGCTGATCATGCCCGGCTCGCTGCCGCTGGAAGACAGTAATGTCCGCAACAAGTCGATTCACTATCTGCCCCAGGGCTGGGAGCCGGTGATCGAAAGGGAAGTGGATGGCCCGCGCTCGATCCCCTATGACATCGATGGCCACCATACCCTGTTTGGCGGTGTCCAAGCTGCCAGGCGCACAGCTCGCACTATTTTTCTCGGTAGCGCCCCTTCTTCGCAAGAGCAAATGGTTCGCGGTATTCAGGCCGAGCGCATTCTGTTGGGCACGGTGCAACCGGGACAAACCATCGGCGTATTTGAAGATGTACTCAAGCGCCTGCGTGATCGCTTGCACTACCTGTATGCCGAGCAGGACCGCTTTTGGCTGGACACCAAACCGAACCTCCGCCGCGAGATGGAAAGCCGAAAACAAAATCTCAGCGAGCGGGATGACGTCATTCCTCTGTTGAAAGAGCGCGTTACCCGCGTATTTGGTCGTACCCACCATTTTGCCGGGATTCATGTGTTCACGCCCTCGGTAGATATACCGGACGACTACGGCTCAGGCCCTCGTCTGGTGGTGCTGCCACTGAATGCTGGCTATAGCCGTACCGAAACCAATCAAGCCTATGGCGAAGCAGAGAAAATTCTGCGTAATCGGGGGGAGCAGCCGCGCCAGAAGCAGAATCGCTTGATTTTTCTGGCTCCTGATTTTGATGGAATCAGCCGCCTGAAAGATCAGGCAAGGGTCTATCTCGCCTGGCGTTCCATCGTGATGGATATCGAAAGCGGCACGCTCAATCAGGACCTGTCTCATCTGAATCAAGCCAAGCGCAACCGGGATGCGGCAGACCAAACTCTGAGCCAATTGATTCGCGAAACTTGGAAGTGGCTCGTTGCCCCGATCGAGGACTTTGTCAAAGGCCGCTTGGCGCTGACCTGGGAGGCCGTGGTTATTCCGCCGACGGCTCCCAACTTGGTTCAAAGCATTGAAGAGAAGCTGCGGGAGGAAGAGTGGCTGGTTTATGAATGGTCGCCGATCCATCTGCGCAAGGTACTTACGGATTGGTATCTGAAGGATGGCGTCAAGGAAGTCAGCGCACTGAAAGTGTGGCAAAACAGTTGTCATTACCTGTACCTGCCGCGCCTGGTAAACGACCAGGTGTTTCGCAACGCGATTGCTCAGGGTGTGGAAACACAGGATTACTTTGGCTTCGCCTCAGGTAAAGAGGGCGATCGGTACCTTGGTTTTAGCTTCGGAAATGGCTCAATCGCTGCGTTGGATGATACGTCACTACTGATTGATAGAGAGGCTGCGGCTGCATACGCGGAAAAGCTGCGCCAGGCACAACAACCGCCGGTAACAGATCCTGATGGCGCCACTTTCGATGAAAGTCATGTAGGCGGATCGTCAGCTGACACTGACAACGCGGCCAAACCGCGTGAAGGTGATGCCCAGGGTAGCGTTGGCGGTGTACGAGAAAGCGTAAGTACAGCACCTAAAACTCGCTTCTATGGGACGGTGGATCTGGATGCGCTGAAGGCCAAGATGGAATTTGCCACCATCATGGACGAAATCGTCCAGCAGTTTACTGCCCAGTTGGGAGTTGAGGTCACCATCTCCGTTGAGATCGAAGCTCGCAAGAAAGGCGGCTTTGATGAGTCGTTGCAACGCACTATTAAGGAAAACAGCAATGTCCTGAAATTTAGTTCTTCAGAGTTTGAAGAGGATTGACCTTAATGGGAGCTGAGAGAGAGCCATAAAGCTGCTGCTGTCGCAGAGAAGTTATCGTGGACACTGGGTTTTGTTTAATCTTCACTGTAGGGGAATCAGTTATGAACTCGAACCAAAGTAGTGGTGGAAAAGAGCTGATTCGCTCAGTGTGCACTAGCGGTGCAGGTACTATCGCTTTAGATGGAGCCGAGATGGCGCTGGATTCTATGTTGGATGATGGGCTGCTTCGAGATATCCCAATATTTGGTTGGGTTGTAAAGATTTATGGGGCGTATCAGGGCATTAAAGAAAGAATTTTTTTGAAAAAGATATGTCGTTTCTTAGGGGCAGCACAGAAGACTACTGAAGACGAAAGGCGATTATTTTTAGCACGAATGGAAGCTGATCCAGATCACCAGAAAAAGGTGGGTGAAGGAGTTTTGCTGCTCATTGATCGCCATGAAGACTCAGGGAAGTCTGAACTCTTGGGGAGAGTATTTGCATCGTATATAAAAGACGAAATTACCTATGAAGAGTTCCAGCGCTATGCATTCATAATAGATAAGCTTTTTTTGAAAGATCTTGTAGATTTAGGTCAATACTACACGAAGCTTGGTGATTTTGAAGAATCTAGAAAGAGGGGGGATAAAGTGCGACTTGGTCAATTCCTCGAAGAAATGACAATCCAGACACTTTTAGGTATCGGGCTGCTTGACTCTGAAGGCTATATCGAGACTAAATTTAGTCGCAATGAGCGTGGGGATAAGCTGATCAGCATACTTAAGGGTAAGTAAAATATTAGAAACATTTTCATACTTTAGTTTGTAAATGAATGGCTGGGATGAGAGTTGGTTGTCTACAAAAATGAAAAGTGTTTTGGAATTCCGAGACCTTTCGGTCTCGGCGTACTTTTTTCAGTCTGACCTGGTTGTTTGTTGTTCATAGTAGCTACAACGGAGTTGGTTTTCAGTGTTGAGAAAGACGTGCTTAAAGCAGTCCTCTCTCCGCAAAGCTCACTGAACTCGCACCACCAATAACCAAATGATCCAGCAGCCTCACATCAGCGGTTTGCTTGCCGGTCACCGCCAATTGGTGCATCACTTGGACCTCGACATACTTGGGTACCCCGTCACGCCACAGTCGAGCGCCATTGAGCCCCGCTGTTTTGCACTCCAGAATCTGCACCTCGCCACTGCCGACCACCTCCCGGTCGATATTGGCCAGCATCCAGGGGATATCCGGGTGTTGCAGAATGGCGTTGACCCTGCGCACCTTCAAGCCAGTACGGCGCTGGTACTGGGCGGCCACCACCGGTTCCAGCACCACGCCCCAGAATACCGGTGCGGTGTCATCGTCCGGGTCGGGTTTGGCAAGTCCCTGATCTCGGTTGGTCTTCTCCAGCCACAGCTCCAGCTGCGATTTGTAGGGATTGAGGCCGATAGCCGCCGCTGCGTCACTGCTGCCGATGCCGGTTTGCCGTACCTTGAGCCATTTCTCACTGCTCAGGTCTTTGGTGGACACCAGACGAAGCGCCGGAAGCGCTTGGCTACGGGCTTGGGTAGGGGCAGATGTAGGTGTACTCATGTTGTCTTCTCCCGAAATAAAAGAGGCCGACCCGGTACTGCCAGGTCGGCCCTTATGACGTTGCGTGGAATGATCAAGCGGCGAGGCGTGTCGCTTCTTCGAGGGCTTTCTGTTTCAAACTGGCACCGACGCCAAACCAGGCTGAATCCAGACGGTAATCCGTGTTCCTCGCCCGGCGCTGGTGATCCACATACTCTGTGACGGCGCTCAATAGGCCGTAGGCAGTGCCTTTGGCCGATACCAGATCAGAGCCCATGCCCTTGCCGTTGAACAGGCTCAGCACGGTAGCTTTGGCCCGCTCGTGGGGTTTACTGCCGTTGGTGGGCGGGGGCGCCGTCGGGTCAGTAAAAACGCGGTCGATGAACTGCAAGGCTTCCTTATTCTTGACGCGGCGGTGGGAGAGCGTTTTCAGCCGGTACATAAACTCATCCCAGGCCGAGACCGAGATACCCAACTGCTGTTTGACAGCGTCAGGGTCGAATACCGTGTTGTGACGTACCTTGACAGCATTGACGGCCCCTGCCGTTGCCACGGCCAGGGTGTTGTTGCACACCACGCGGATACTGGTGAACTGCGCTGTGGTGGCCATGCTGCCGTCACAGGCGGTCGCCAGCAGGACATAGGCGTTGGTCTGGTCGTTGCCACCCAGCACGCCGGTTTGACCGGTACGGGCAAGCGCCCACAGCTTGCGCCCGCCCTTGAGCACACCGGCGGTATCCAGCTCGAACCCTGACTTTTCGGTCAGATCGCGATAGAACTCCAGGATCTCGCGGGGCTGTACCACCTTATACCGGTTCCCGACGACCGACAGTGGCGCTCGATTGTCGGAGCGGAACAGTACTTTGTGGTCGGGGTAGGACAGGATCTGGCTGAACTCATCGCTGGCATCAGCGGTGAAGTGCACCGGACTTTCGAGAATGTCCCAGTCCATGCCCGCCTGGCGGGACCAGACATCAATGGATTGTCCTTCGGCAAGCCGGTTGCCGAGGCCATGCCAGGGTGTGCGGCCCACATAGGCCATGGTTTCAACAAGATGTGCCATGAGGTATCTCTCCTGTGTAAACGGCATAAATGGGCACAGACAGGCTGCCTGTGCCCTGATGAGGATGAAGAGGGGTAAGGGGGCGGAGTGACCGAGCTAGAAAGCCGGGGTAAAACGAGGGTTAGAAGGTGAGCCCGCAGTCCAGGCATCGATGACGCAGGGGGCTGCTAGCCTTGAGGTCGTTGGCGATGCGTTGACCGGCAATGTACCCGGCGATGCCGCCCGCAGCGGCACCAAGAAGCGCTGCGGATGCCATGCCGAGAGCCCCGCCCAGCGGGAGGGGGCCGAGAATGCGGGTAAGCGTCCAACCCAGCCACCTGTTCACGGCGCCTAAGCTACGCCATCCTTCGGGTTTTTCTTGCGGAGGAACCCCATGGAATCCATTGATGATCGCCGCCTCTTCTGGGCAGAGCATGTCCGG
>JALOAH010000045.1 GCA_023228865.1 Porticoccaceae bacterium
GCGTTCCGACGGGCATACCGCCCAGCCGTCGTCGCCTTCCAGCCCCCACACTAGGCCGGTGGCGATGGCATCAGCGATAAAACGGTCAATATTTTCTTCAATACTATCGGACAAGGGTTTCATAAGCGGCGCTCTATGGTCGTCAGGTTAAAATCCGTACTGGCAACTATAGCTGTTCGCTGCCCAGTACTGCCAATAGGAAAAGATTATTTTTGGCGCGCGGGCGCTATTCGGGGCTCAGGGTTTCAATACGGCAAAAGCCTTCGCCATTGGTATCCAGGGCTTTCACCAGTCGCGGCAGCTGACTTTGGCATTTTTCTTTGAGGCGCCACGGCGGGTTTATCACCAGCATACAGGATGAAGTCATGCCCAAATCGTCATTATCCGCCGCCACCCCCAGTTCGAAAACCTGAATATTGGCAATGCCAGCGGCGACAAATTTGCGTTCAAACCAGTTTACCTGAGTGCGGTTAATTACCGGATACCAAATCGCAAAAATGCCGGTGGCAAATTTGCGATGGGCGGCAATGACCCCATTGACCACCTGCTGGTAGTCGCCTTTCACTTCATAGGAGGGATCTATCAAAACCAGACCGCGGCGCGCCTGGGGCGGCATCAGCGCCTGTAGCCCGGCGAGGCCGTCAGCGTTGCTGACGGTGACTTTTTTGCACCTGTGCTCGACCCCGTGCCCTTTGCCAGCATCCGCAATGAATTTGCACAGTGCAGCGTAGTCCTTGCTGTGAAGTTCAAACAACCAGGCGCGATCCTGGGGGCGCAGGTAGTGAAGGGCAAATCCGGGGGAGCCGGGATAGTCCCGCAGCGCCCCCAAAGGGTTATAGCTGTCGACAACAGAAAAATAGGCCGCCAGCTCCTGCCAGTCTTTTCCCCGCAGGCGGGCAATGCCCCCCAGGTATTCGCCGGTTTTGCGGGCGTGCTCGCTGGAAAGGCTGTAACTGCCGGCGCCGGCGTGGGTATCTATGTACTCAAAAGGTTTATCCTTTTGACAGAGATAGGCCAGTATCTCGGTGAGGACAACATGCTTGAGCACGTCGGCAAAACTGCCCGCATGGAAGGAATGTCTGTAACTTAGCAAGGGAAATCTCTGTGGCGTTTGGCGTCATTATAGAGCCTGACCAGGTCAATAGCCTGACACTGGCGTCGCTTTCGCCAATTTCTTTACTTACCCCTCAGAGCTGCAGGGGTGGAAATTCGCTGAACAGGTCGAGAAAATTGTCGCTCAAGGCGTCGTCGCCAAGCTCTCGAAGCAGTTTACTGGACGCCACCGCAACCCACACCGGTTTGGTGGTTGCCATGTCGACAACCCTGATCTCGACAGCGCCAACCATATCGCTGTCGGTCATGGTGGCGGTATGGGCTTTGACCGCAGCCTCGATACCGCCGCTTAAAAGATCGCGACGACTGTTGCAAAGTTGATAGCGAATCTCGATATCCGGGCGAGCCTCGCTCTCGTGGAGACCTTTGGCGGCCATGGTGAGGCGAATACCTTTTTCGATGAGGACGTGGCGGCTGTCGCCCTCGGCCGCCAGTTTTTCCGGCTTGATTTTATAGGTGGCAATATCCTTGAAAGCGGTATTGGCACAGTATCTGACCTCACGGGCTACTCTGGACGGTTTTTCACCGCCGCTGCCCTCGAGACGAAACCGCAGTGTCAGGTTGGTTTTCGAGTCGGCGTGATGGAGCGCTTCCTGCACAGTGAGCCTGCCCTGCTGCACCAGTTCAAACAGGTGGTCTTCAAAGGTTTGGCAGCCGAGGGGACGCGCCTGAATCATGGCATCCTGAATCTCTGCACCGCGATCCTGATAGATCAACTCCTGAATCAGCGGTGTATTGAGCATGATTTCCACCACAGCCACCCGCCTGCCATCTTTGCCGATGGCCAGGCGCTGGGAAACAATGGCGCGCAGATGAGCCGACAGGTCGCTGCGCAGCTGCTTCTGGGCGGGATCCGGGAAAAAATTCTTGATGCGATCCAGGGCGTGGCTTGCGTTGCTGGCATGGAGGGTGGTAAGGCAGAGATGGCCTGTTTCGGCATAGGAAATCGCCTGCTTCATGGTTTCCATATCACGAACCTCTCCGATCATGATGACATCCGGCGCCTCGCGCATGGCATTCTTGAGGGCGATGGCGTAAGAATCCGTATCTGCGCCAATCTCCCGCTGATTCACCAGGGACTGTTGGTGCTCGAAAATATATTCGATGGGATCTTCAATGGTGAGGATATGACCGGTTTTCAGCCTCGCCCGATAGTTGATCATGGCCGCCAAAGTGGTGGATTTACCGGTGCCAGTTCCGCCCACCAGAAGCACCAGGCCGCGATCTTCGAGAATCAGCGCATTGAGCAACGCCGGCAGCCCCAGCTCGGCAATCGAGGGCACGTTCGACTTGATAAATCGGGCCACCACTGCCGCATGCCCGCGCTGACGAAACAGGTTTATGCGAAAGCGGCCTACCGCGCCCAGGGAAAGGGGCATGTTCAGCTCCCGGCTGTCGGCAAACCGCGCCTGCTGCTGCTCATCAGTAATCGAGCCAATCATGGCGTCGATGAGGTCTTCGCTCAACGGCTGATCGCCGCAGGGGCTGACCACCCCCTCAACCTTGATCATGGGCGGCGCACCCACCGATAGAAATAAATCGGAGCCGCCGCGCACCACCACTTCGCTCAATAATTCATTCAATGTCATCTTGACTGTCCTCTGGCGTCGAACCCGCTTTCAAGCCGTTGAATTATAGCCCTTAGCAACAGGGGGTTGACAAAAACCACGGCACCGAAGCCCCCGTCACACCGGCCGCCGCACCGCCCGGCCATGTTGTTGTGGCCGGGAATTCCGCCCTTTTGCAGAGTATTGCACACATAGTGATATAATCCCGCGCCTGTTAATTTGAACCTGCTGGCCTTGGCGCCGGAATTGTCTCCAGCGGAGCCAATCTGCCGGGATTAACCAGTAATTTTTTACTCTTACAAGCACTGGAGAAGCACATGCAAGCAAAGGTGGCCATCATCATGGGCTCGCGCAGCGACTGGCCCACCATGAAAGCGGCCTCGGAAATTCTCGATCTGTTGGCTGTGCCCTATCAGGTGGATGTGGTTTCTGCCCACCGCACCCCGGACAAATTGATGAGTTTTGCCAGTAGCGCTGCTGACAATGGCTTTGAAGTCATTATTGCCGGTGCTGGCGGCGCCGCCCATCTGCCGGGCATGGTAGCCGCCAAGACCCGCCTGCCGGTGCTCGGCGTTCCCGTACAGAGTAAAGCCCTGAACGGCCTCGACAGTCTGCTGTCCATCGTGCAGATGCCCAAGGGCGTTGCCGTTGGCACTCTGGCCATAGGCACTGCGGGCGCGTTCAATGCCGGCCTCCTGGCTTGCCAGATTCTCGCCATTCAGGACGCCGACCTGGCGACCCGAATCGACAATTTCCGCAACAAGCAGCGGGATGACGTTCTCGACAGTCCGGATCCAAGGGTTGATCAATGACAACAGTGTGGATTCTCGGCGCCGGCCAGCTGGGCGCTATGCTCAAACACGCGGGCATGCCCCTCAACATTGAGGTTCGCCCGGTGGCTCTGGACAGTACAGAAATCCCCCTGACTGACAGTGACGACCTGGTTACCCCCGAAATCGAGCACTGGCCAGAGACCCCCGCAACCCAGGCTCTGGCCAGCCATAACAATCTGGTCAATCGCTCGGTGTTTGGTCTTTTGGCAGACCGTCTGTCGCAAAAGCAGCTCCTCGACAAACTCAACCTGGCAACAGCACCCTGGCAGCAGGTCGACAGCCATATCGGCGAAGCAGATCTCCACGCCAAACTTGGCGAGCGGGTGCTGTTGAAACAGTGCCGCGGCGGATACGACGGCAAAGGCCAACACTGGCTCCGACAGTCGGACAACAGCCAAATCCCCCCCCAGTGGCGCAATGCCGCCATTGCCGAGCGCGCAATTCCCTTTGATGAAGAGGTGTCTGTCATCGGCGTTCGCGACGCCAAAGGCAATACCGCCTTTTATCCCCTGGTGCTGAACCTCCATGTCAACGGCACTCTCACCGCCTCCATCGCCCCCCTTGACCGCCTTGCTCATCTCCAGAACCAGGCCGAAACCATGCTCTCAGCGATTCTCCATGACCTCAACTATGTGGGTGTCATGGCCATGGAGTGTTTTCGCGTCGGCGACACATTGCTGGTCAACGAACTGGCGCCCAGGGTTCATAACAGCGGTCACTGGACCCAGGCGGGCTGCAGCATCAGCCAGTTTGAAAGCCATCTGCGCGCCGTTTGCGGCTTGCCCATTCTGGCGCCCACCACCAAAGGTTTGACCCTGATGGTGAACCTGCTCGGCTGTGAGCGGGATGACCGCTGGCTCGAAATTCCGCAGGCAGAACTCTGGTGGTACGGCAAAGACGTTCGCCCGGGCAGAAAAGTGGGTCATATCAATCTCTGCATTGGCAGCGCTGCCAGGGGCAAACAAAGCCTTGCAGCTCTCGCTCCTCTCCTTCCCCCCTGGTATGCGGATGTTTTTGCGTGGATACGCACCAACATCAAACCTTAATCACGGCTTGTTTATTTCAGATCAACTTGACGAAATCAGCGCCTGGCTATACTTTCAACGGTTGAACAAACCCATTCCCCATTCACCGGAGTAACAAAGATGGCTCTTGAAGCAAGGCTGCTGGTTGTTGTCGACCCTACCAGCGACAAACACCCGACAATTGATAGAGTACTGCAACAAATGAATGCCGGCCTTCCCCACTACCAGCCGGAGATAACCCTACTGTTTGCTATTGACCACAGCAATACAGACACCCACGCAAGCAACCCCGCGCTCTTTCGCGACGAACATTTTCTCCACAAGCTGGCGGAACCTCTGCGGGATCTCGGCCTGGCGACAAGAATACGAATTTCCTGGAGCCAGGACTGGGCCGACAGCATCATTGCCAACGCCGAAGCGGTTGACGCCACCACGGTTCTGGTGGCACATCCCGGCGAAACCGCCAGCAAATCCCTCAGCGACGAATACTGGCACCTGATCAGGCACTGCCCTGTTCCCGTGGGAATTATTCAGAGCAATGCCCGGGAAGACATCGCCAAAACCATTGTGGTTTCCATGGACGTTCAGGACAGCAAGCTCGAAGGCCTCAACAAGCGCATTCTCAAAGCGGGCAAGCTCACCGCTGAAATGCACGGCGCCGAGCTTCACATCATCAACGCCTACGGAGATTCCTCCACCTATCCGGATCGCGCCAAAATCGTCGCTGCCACCGGTCTTGCCAACGATCACATTCACCTCAAAGCCGGTCAACCTGACGAGGCGCTTGCAGAAATCTGCAAGGAACTCAACCCTGAGCTGGTGATTATTGGCGCAACCCGCCGCACCGGCATCAAGGCGGCACTGCGCGGGCGCAAAATTGGTCAGATTCTCAAAAACATCCACAGGCATGTCTATGTAGTCACCTGAGCACCCGCACCTATCCGCTGGCGAATCCTGGCGGAATTTGTCATGATTCGCCGCAAACGGGCTATCCCAAGGGGAGCGTGTGAAAGGGCAGGCACGGGGTGAATTTTCATCGCGGCTCGGGTTTATCCTCGCGGCCACAGGCTCCGCAGTGGGGCTCGGCAATATTTGGGGCTTCCCCACCAACACCGCAGAAAATGGCGGCGCCGCTTTCCTACTGGTTTATCTGATTCTCGCTTTCTGTCTTGCCTACCCGGCGTTAATGGCTGAACTCATCATTGGCCGCCACTGTCGCGCCAACATTGTCAGCGCCCTTGGCGGGCTTCCCTCTGGCAAAATCGGCCGCAACCTAGGGGTCGCTGCAGGGCTTGTCGGCGTTTTCACCGCCAGCGCCATTCTCGGTTTTTATTCCCTGGTGGCGGGCTGGATGGTCGCCCAGCTTGCCGCCCAGGGCGCAACCCTGGCAGGAGCCGATGGTCTCGCAGACTGGCTTGACCGCCAAAGCCTGGCTCGCGATATGGGCTGCGCCCTGATTTTTACCGTATTCACCATTACGCTAGTTGGCGAGGGCGTCAAAGAGGGCATTGAACGCTGGTCATCCCGGCTGATGCCCTTGCTGCTTCTGCTGCTGCTCGCCCTGATCACCTATGTGATGTCCCAACCCGGCGCTGCGCTGGGGTTAAAGGTCTATCTGCTTCCCGACATTTCCAGAGTCCTTGATGGCGAACTGATCATCAGCGCCCTCGGCCAGGCTTTTTTCTCCCTGTCCCTCGGCGTTGGCACCATGCTCATCTACGGCTCCTATATTCCCCGTGAAGAAAACCTGCCCACCCTGGGGGCGGCGGTCACCCTGATCGATATGGGCGTTGCCTTTCTCGCCGGCCTGTTGATTCTGCCAGCCCTCTTTGTAGCCCAGCAGGGAGGGGTAGAAATTTACCAAAACGGCGAGCTGATTGCCGGCCCCACCTTGATTTTGCAGGTGCTGCCCACGCTGTTCGACACCATGGGCACGGCGGGAATTATTTTTGCCCTGGCATTTTTTGCCCTGCTGACCATTGCCGCCCTGACATCCTCGATATCCATGCTGGAGGTCCCCACCTCGCTCCTTGTCGAGAGCACCGTCCTTGAGCGCCGCAGCGCATCCTGGCTGGCTGGCGGTGTAATTTTTATGCTCACGGTGGCACTGGTGATCTGGTTTGACCCCCTCTTCGCCCTGGTTGTCACCGCAACCACAGAATACAGCGAACCTCTGCTGGGGATCGTGCTCTGCCTGTTCGCCGGCTGGGTCATTAGCCGCAATAAACTTCTCGAAGAACTGCGCCACGGCAACCCAGACATTGAGCACAGTTATTTCTGGAAAATCTGGCCACCCTATATGCGCTTTTTTTGTCCACTGTTAATCGCTGCCGCTTTTATTCAGTCCCTTCGTTAGCGTCAGGATGCGCCAACCGCTCTACAGCGCTCTGGTTACTGAGCGCCGCCGCCAAGACTCAAGTGGCGGCTGTTGGCAGAGAATTGGTTGCGAAGAAAATCCATCTGGTCACCGCGAATCCGCCTTGAGTTGATGATGGCGAGGTACTCCGCATTGTTGGGCCTGTAGGGCAGAGCCACCAGCTCGAGACCGATCTCCTCAAGGAGGTGGTTGGCCTTGTACTGATTGCAGCGACGGCAGGCGGTAACCACATTTTCCCAGCGATCTTCACCTTTGCGCGACAGGGGAATAATGTGATCCCTGGTGAGCTGAGCCTGGCGAAAAGGCTCCGCACAGTACATGCAGATATAGCCGTCCCGGGCAAAGAGCGCGTCGTTGCGCAGCGGAAATGACAGGCGCGGCCGCGCCAGGCGTTCACCCCCACAGGCAATAATACTGGGCAGCTCAATCTGTGAACGCTTGCCCGTCACTCGCGAATGGCCGCCCCTGACTTTATGAATGACGTCCCCCAAACTCCAGGCCACCAATTCTCGAGCATACAGACAAACCGCCGCTTGCCAGTCGAGCCATTCAATGGGCTGCCCGGCGAGATTGAGACGCAGTATTTTTAATGACATGGTTCACACTCCCAAAAAACCAAGGCGCAGGGCGCAAGCCGAGGCCAAAGACACAATCGCAAGAGAAGGGGAAGGAAAACTGCAGCGGGAAACAGACTCTCCAGCACTGGCGTCTGGATTTTGGGAGGTTCGGCCATCCGTAGGCGATGGCACATTCGCAGCAAACGTGACTTATTGCAGACAGCGTCCTCGCGTGGCTTTAGGCTATCTTAACCCTGGAAAAGATACTGTCAACCACCCTGGAGTAGGAAAACAGGGATCACACAACCACAAAAAATGAGGCAAAAAGAAACGCTCCAACGCCGAAGCACTGGAGCGTTAAAAAGCAGTATAGAAATTGCATCCTTCCTGATGCACAAACACCGCACTTCCGTGAAGCGGATATCCTTATCGTTCCCTGGTAAACGGATCCTTCCGCAATGCATCCTTGCGTGATTAAATATACCCGTGGCGAGCACCTGCCGCCATAAGGAGAAATCCTGTTTTGCTGTAGGACATATCCTACAAAGAACCCTTGCCGGCCAATCCCTCTGCCGTCATTGCATCAATCAAAGGAGTTACCTGTGGCTGTTCGAAAAAAAACAATCAACTTTGAACAAAGCATCGACGAACTGGAAAGCCTGGTGGAAGCTCTCGAATCCGGAACCCTCAGCCTTGAAGATTCCCTGAAAGCCTTTGAGAAAGGCGTGCGCATCACCCGGGAATGCCAGGACGCCCTCAAAGAGGCGGAACAAAAAATCAGCCTGTTGTCCCAGAACAGCCAGGGCGTTATCAGCGCCAACGCCTTTGACCAACCAGAAGAAAGTTAATGACTGTTGACATCGACGCTTTTCTCCACGACTGCCGCAGGGCAGTGGATAACCGACTGAAGGCACGCCTGGCGAAGCAGGAGGACAACCGCCTCAGCCAAGCCATGAATTACAGCCTGTTCAACGGCGGCAAGCGCATTCGCCCCAGCCTTTGCTATGCCGCTGCCGAAGTTTTTGCCCCCGTCAACGACCAGGTTCATCGCGCGGCGATGGCTGTTGAGCTGATTCACGCCTATTCGCTGATCCACGACGACCTGCCGGCCATGGATGACGATGACCTTCGCCGGGGCAAACCCACCTGCCATATCGCCTTTGATGAAGCCACCGCCATACTCGCCGGCGATGCCCTGCAAACCCTGGCGTTTGAAGTGCTCAGCGAATCATTTCAAAATGCCGACACTCAACTGCAACTGCTGCGCCTGTTAAGCCGCGCCAGCGGCGCCATGGTGTTGGGACAGTCCCTGGATTTGTACGCCGTCAATACCCGACAAACCCTGGAACAGCTGGAAACCATGCACAACCATAAAACCGGCGCCCTGATCAGAGCCAGTATTTTGATGGGCGCCATTGCCAGCCAGCGGGCAAACCAGGAGCAATTGTCGGCTCTCGAGGCCTATAGCCTGGCTATCGGCCTCGCCTTCCAGGTCAAGGACGACATTCTCGACGAGGAAAGCTCTACCCAGACACTGGGAAAACGCCAGGGGGCGGACAAAGCCCTGAACAAACCCACCTACACATCGCTGCTTGGCCTTGAGGGCGCCAAAGCCAAACTGGCCGAACTCCACACCAGCGCCAATCAGGCTCTGAAAATATTTGCCGACAAAGGTCGGCACCTGAAAGCCATTGCCGATTTTATCGTCGCCCGCAATCATTGAGCAGTGCCAGTCGCAACAACAGAACCCCAGAAAAATGGCACAACCTTGAAGGTCATCGAAACCCGGCGCCGCACCAATGCGCAAATCCGGCACTGGCGATGTTGCGCGGTTTTTTGGCACATGGTGCCGCCGCCGTGATCAAAACAGGATAAAAAAATGGCTCAAAGCCGACTTCAGCGCGCCGCGAACGCCCAAGTCCGGCAGACTCCCGGGGTTTTTCGTGTAAAATCGCCGGGAATGCATAATCAGCTATAACATGCCTAGAAAATTTACAGAAATTCCTCTCACCCGGCCAGTCACCCCGCTGCTTGACCGCATTGACTCGCCCGCAGAATTGCGCCAACTGGAAGAGGGTCAACTTGTGGAGCTGGCGGACGAACTCCGTGCCTTCCTGCTCTACGCCGTGGGCTGCTCCGGCGGCCACTTTGGCGCCGGACTCGGCGTGGTTGAACTCACTATTGCCCTGCACTTCATTTTCAACACTCCCACAGATCGACTGGTATGGGATGTGGGGCACCAAACCTATCCCCACAAAATTCTCACCGGCCGGCGCGACGCCCTTGTCGGCATTCGCACGGAAGGGGGAATTTCGGGCTTTCCAAAGCGCAGTGAAAGCAAATACGACACCTTTGGTGTCGGCCATTCCAGCACCTCCATCAGCGCTGCCCTGGGTATGGCGCTAGCGGCGCGCCTGGATAATCTCCATCGCAGGGTGGTCGCCATTATCGGCGATGGCGCCATGACTGCAGGCATGGCCTTTGAAGCCCTCAACCACGCCGCCCATACGGACGCCAACATGCTGGTAATCCTAAACGACAACAACATGTCGATTTCCCGCAATGTCGGCGGCCTCGCCACCTATTTTTCAAAAATCTGGGCGAGCCGTTTTTACAACAACATCCGTGAAGGGGGCAAAAAAGCCCTCAAGGCCATTCCTTCTGCGGCCAATTTTGTCCGCAAAACCGAGGAGCACCTCAAGGCCATGGTCGCTCCCGGCATCGTCTTTGAAGAGCTCGGTTTTAACTATATAGGCCCTATCGACGGCCACGACCTGCCGCTACTGATTCAAACCCTCAACAACCTCAAAGATTTACCGGGACCCATCCTCCTCCATGTAATGACCCGCAAAGGCCAGGGCTATCTGCCCGCTGAAGAGGACCCCATCGGCTACCATGCGTTCACCAAAATTGAGCCCAAAGCCGAAGCCAGAATCACTGACAGCTCTGCTCCCCGACTCACAGACGCGGCGATCAAACCCAAGTTTCAGCAGGTTTTTGGCGACTGGCTCAGCGATATGGCGGCGCGGGATGACCGCCTCATCGGCATCACCCCCGCCATGTGTGAAGGTTCTGGAATGCAGAATTTTGCCCGGGATTATAGTGATCGTTTCTACGATGTCGCCATTGCCGAGCAGCATGCGGTAACCCTGGCGGCGGGCTTGGCCTGCGAAGGCAAAAAGCCGGTGGTCGCCATCTACTCCACTTTTTTGCAGCGGGCTTACGATCAGTTAATTCACGATGTCGCCCTGCAAAACCTCGATGTTCTTTTCGCCATCGACCGCGCAGGTCTGGTCGGCGAGGACGGCGCCACCCACGCCGGCAGCTTTGATATCAGTTATCTGCGCTGCATTCCCAATATGGTGGTGATGACACCAGCGGATGAAAATGAAACCCGGCAGATGCTCTATACGGGCTATATTCACCAGGGACCTGCGGCTGTGCGCTACCCGAGGGGAACCGGGGTCGGCGCGGTGATCCACGAAGAGATGACAGCGCTCCCCCTGGGCAAAGGGGTTATCAAGCGCCAATCCTCTTCATCCGCGCCGAGAGTAGCTATACTCAATTTCGGTACACTGCTGCCAAGAGCCATTGACAGCGGTGAAATCCTCGACGCCACGGTGGCGGACATGCGTTTTGTCAAACCCCTCGACCACCACCTGGTGGCAACCCTGGCGGAGAACCACGACCTGCTGGTCACCCTGGAAGAAAATGCCGTCATGGGCGGCGCTGGCAGCGCAGTGTGCGAATACCTCAACGACAGCGGTGTTGCCGTGGCGGTGATGCAATTGGGTCTGCCGGACTTTTTTGTCGACCACGGCGGCCACGGCGCCCAGCTGGAAAAAGTGGGTCTCAACACTGAGACTATCGTTGCCCGCATTCGCCAGCGCCTGGCGCAAATTCGCCACCGGGGCAAGCTGGCTGCGAATCACTGATTAGCGTATCCTCATTAAAAACAGGAGTTATGGATTTCATGACAGCAGGTACTCATCTTAAAAAAGCAGGCGCCCTCATTGCGGTTATCGCCAGCGCACTGCTGCAGGGCTGCAGCGACAGCAATCCCCGTCAAGACAGCGCCGAAATTGCCGCTAAAGTTCAGCAGGGCGCGGCGCTTTTTGAAGAGAATTGCGCCCAATGCCACCCCCGCAGCGGCAGGGGCGATTACTTAAAGAGAATCCCCGCCACCCTGCTGACCCGCAGATCCGAACACGAACTGGTTACCTGGATTCAGGGCAGCGACAAGCACCGGGAAATGCCGAATTTTACCGACCTCAGCGACAGTGAGCGCTCGGCTCTGGCGCTCTACCTGTTTGATCAAATCTCCCCGCGCTAATCCGAATCTTGCCCCTGCTGCATACTGAGATAGAACTGCCTGGCGGTTCGCCCGCTGCGGGATGCCCTGGTCATGGCAAACTGACGAGCCAGAAGGTGCAACTCTTCCCTGTCCGGGTAATCGGGAAAGAGCGCGTCGACAAGGCGAAAATACTGCTGCAAGTCGGAGGGATAAAACGACAACCAGAGGCCAAACCTATCCGCCAGGGAAAGTTTTTCTTCGATGGCGTCCGTGTAGTGAAGCTCTCCGTCGACAAGTTTGACATCGGCATTTTCTGACAGCTTTTCCGGTATCAGATGGCGGCGATTTGAGGTTGCATATACCAGAACATTTTCCGGCGGCAGCTCAATAGAGCCCTCGATAATGCTTTTCAGGTGTTTATAGCTGCTCTCCCCTTCTTCAAAGGATAAATCATCGCAAAAAACAATAAACTTCTGGGGCAGATCGCGAATGCCATCAACAATTTCCGGGAGATCGACAAGATCATCCTTGTCAATTTCAATAATCCTCAGCCCCGAATCGCCAAAGCGATTCAACAAGGCCTTGATCAGCGAGGACTTCCCTGTACCGCGGCTTCCCCACAGCAGGGCATTATTGGCAGGCTTTCCCGCGAGAAACAGTCGAGTATTGGCCACCAGGGCGTGCTTCTGGGCATCGATACCCAGAAGGCTGTCGAGGTCGATGGTATCCAGGCGGCGCACCGGCCGCAGCCGCGCCGATTTGGGTCGCCAGATCGCCGCCAGCACATTGTCCCAGTCAATAATTTGCATCATCAAACACCCTCGAACGTCAATTTATGGGAATACAGCAGGAAATGTAACGCCAATGGCATAATGTCCGTTAAGCGAGTACATTCTGATTGGAAACTATTTTACAGGAGGCGAGCCATGGCAAAAGACAGTGACGCAAAAAACACGTCCGGGCACCGGAGCGGCAGTGGTTCCAGAACCTTTGACAGTCTCTTCAAACACTGGCCGGGGATCGCCTCCCAGACTTTCGCGCGCGCGGCAGAGCAATCCGGCAACCTGCTGGAAAAACTCCTGCGGGCGCCGGAATATATGGAGCAGGCGGGCAAGGCCGGGCGCTACCTCAAAGACATGCGCCAGGTCGCAGGACTGACCCTGGAAGACCTGGCGAAAGCCGTGGATATCGATAATCTGGACATGCTGCGCGCCATCGAAGAGGGGCGCTCCCCCGTCACCCTGGACATTCTTTTTCGCCTCGCCTCCTTCTACTCCCGCAATGATCCGCTGACGTTTATGATGGATTTCAGCAAGGAATATGCGCCCTGGCTATGGCAGCTGCTCCGCTTTACCGGCATCGAAAGACTTGTGATTACCCTGGAGCGAGAACTGAAATTTATCAATATCTACAGATCAAAAGACGGTATTCGCAATCTCAGCAACGAAAATTTCGACCGCCTCATTGGCTTTGCCGACAATGCCGTAGCCCTGGCCATGGATTTTATCGAGCCGCTGGAAACCCAGAGCAGAGAATTGGCGCGCATGAAGGCCGAACTCAGTGCTGGCGCCGCAAAGCCGTCGCAACCACCGGGACGCAAGACTTCCAGCGGCAAAAAACCGCCGCAAAAAACTGCGCCATCGACCAGAACCGCCGCGCAAAAGCCGGCAAAACCCAAATCGCCACCGAAAAAAGATGCCGCCACCCGCAAAAGAGCTGCCCACAAATAGACAGGGGGCGCTAACGCCCCCTGGCCTACAGATTGGTACCCTTGTAAAGCCGCCTAGCTTTTCAGCACCTTGACCAGGGAGTCGGTGAGATAGTCAATACCGGACTCGCTGATACCGGCAACATTGATGCGGCTCGAGCCGACGATGTAGATGGCAAATTCCTCCTTGAGGCGCTTGATTTGCTCAGGGCTTATGCCCAGAAATGAAAACATGCCAAATTGTTTTTCAATGAAGCCAAAATCCACTGGCGAATCCTTTTCCGCCATTTTGCGCACAAATAACGAGCGCAGATCATTCATGCGATTGCGCATGGTGGCAAGCTCTGCAACCCAATCCGCGCGCAACTGTGCATCACTGAGCACCATACCGGCGAGAAAACCGCCGTGGGCGGGCGGCATTGAATAAATGGCGCGGGCAATGTGGGCGACATGGGACTGCCCTGCCGCCGCTTTTTCCGGGCTTTGGGCGATACAGATAACGGAGCCGGTGCGCTCTCGATAGAGGCCAAAATTTTTCGAACAGGAACTGGCCACCAACACATCCGGTAACTGTTCAGCCAGCAGCCGAATACCGTAGGCGTCCTCGTCAAGACCTTCGCCAAAGCCCTGATAGGCGAGATCGACAAAAGGCAGCAGCTCTTTGCGCAACATCAAATGCGCCAGCGCCTGCCATTGCTCCTGGGAAAGATCAGCGCCGCAGGGGTTATGGCAGCAACCATGAAGCAAGACCGCATCTCCACTTTCAGCCTTTTCAAGAGCGGCAAGCATCTCGTCAAAACGAATGGACGAAGTGGCCTTGTCGTAGTAGGGGTAGGTCACCAGCTTCAAACCCGCACCCTGGAGTACAGGAATATGGTTTGCCCAGGTGGGATCACCCACCCAAATGGTCGCCTTTGGATTCATTCTTACAATAAGCTCACCACCAAGACGCAAAGCGCCAGTACCACCTGGGGTCATCACAGCAGTGGCACGTTTTTCGCGCAGAGCAGCGTGATCACTGCCAAGCACCAGGCCCAGTATGCCGGCATTGAATGCTTCGACGCCCACCTGGGCGATATAGCTCTTGCTATCCTCAGCATCAAACAGGGCTTTCTCCGCCGCTTTTATCGCCGCCATTACCGGCGTGTGGCCGACTTCATCCTTGTAAACCCCGACACCGAGGTCAATTTTGATATTGCGGGGATCTGCCTTGTACTCAGTGGTAAGACCCAGAATGGGATCCGGTGGCAGTGCTTCCAAAATATTGAACATAAACCCTCACTTCAGGCGCTGGAAAATCCCGATCATTGGCAATGACCGGGGTTGAATGCTGTCAGGCGGCTATTGTATTAAAGACGCAAAAATTTATCAGGCAATTTGTGGCCGAAGGCGGGGCTTTTTTGATACATCCAGGGGCTTACCCGCCAACAGGCTGTTGAGCATATCGAGACGCTCCAGGGTGCCCACATCCCACCACTGCCCTTCAAAGACTTCCCCTGATATACAAAGTGCGCGAATGCTGCTTTCGAGGACGTTTCGCAAAGGGAATTTTTCGGAGGCCGACGGGTAGAGCGCAAAGATTTCCGGGCGCAGCAGACTGATGCCACTGAACGTATAGGTTTTTTCCCCTTCCAGGGGATAGCGCACCAGACCGTTTTCGCAAAGACTGAAATCTCCCATCATTTTAAATGGGGGGTTTGGCACCAACACCAGATGGGCATCCGTATCTTCAGACAGGGGTTTGGCCACCAGATTTTCCAGGGGGTACTCCGACCAGACATCGCCGTTAACCAGCACAAAAGGGTCGCAACCCAGATAGGGCAGTGCCTTGCGAATGCCGCCGCCGGTCTCAAGGGGTTCATTTTCCCGGGACCAGAATATTTCGACGCCAAACCGGGAGCCGTCGCCCAGATAGGCTTCAATTTTTTCTCCCAGCCAGGAAGTATTGATAACAATTTCTCGAATGCCCGCCTGCACCAGATTTTCAATATGGTACTGAATGAGGGGTTTACCGCCCACCTGAAGCAGCGGCTTCGGGGTGGTTTCGGTGAGAGGGCGCAGGCGCTCGCCGAAACCTGCCGCAAGGATCATTGCTTTCATAGGACTAATCTCCAGCCAACTGCGACTCCCGATACCAGGATTGCGTCGGCAATAGGGGCAGCAGGCGCGCTGCAAACCATTGATTAAAGTTAGCCAGTTCGGGATAGCTCCGAACTACTTCCAGGGTGTAACGCAACACCAGCGGCAGATCGTCGAGGTAGCGGGCTTTGCCGTCGCGCAGATAGAGGCGAGCAAAAATCCCCAGCACCTTGATATGACGCTGCAATCCCATCAGGTCAAACCAGCGGATTAGTCGAGATGGCTCCGGTTGCGACACACCCAACTCCCGGGCGCGTTCAGTTAAAAAAGCCAGGGCGCGATCTTCGACCAGCGCCGTTGGCCAATGAATATAGCAGTCCTTCAGCAGGGATACCAGATCATAGGTGAAAGCACCGATGACGGCATCCTGAAAATCGATCACCCCGATGGCATCATCGGAAGCTGTGACCAGCAGGTTGCGCGAATGATAATCCCGATGCACCACCACCTGGGGTTGCTCAAGGGCGACATCTTCAAGCAGGGTAAATGTGGCGCTGATAATGGCGAGATCCGCCGCCGTCAACGACAGTCCCAGAAGCTGCTCCACAAACCATTGCGGGAACAGCTCCATTTCCTGGCGCAGCAGGGGGCGATCATAGGGCGGGAACACAGAGATATTCGGGCTCACCCCCTGGATTCGCAAAAGCATCCGCTCGGCATCGCCGTACAGCCGAGCCACGGAGGTTTCATTGAGCTGCGCCAATAACAGCTCGTCACCGAAATCTTCCTGAAGCATATAGCCCTGGGTAAAGTCCACGGCATAGATGGTCGGCACCGCCACAGCAGCGGCCTTCATGGCGACATCCTTGCTGACAAAGGCGGGAACATTCTCATGGCTGGGCGGAGCGTATACCGCAATAAGCGACGGCCTGGTGTTAGTGCGAAAATACTGCCTAAATCCCGCATCTCCGGTAATCGCCTCAAGCTCCAGAGGGCACCCCACCGCAACGGCGGCGGGCAGATACTGCTCGACCCAAGCGCGCAATCCCGCCATCGTTCCCATCGCCCACCTCAAAGAATAAAAAAGGCATTCTAGCCCAAATAACCCCGCATTGGAGCAGCCACTCACCCACAAAGGCCAACTTGGGGTAGAATCCCCAGTCACAACAAAACACCGGTTTACACGAGCACAAAAATCAATGGTTTTTTACTTTGTCGGCAAACGTAAGCCGCTTTATCTTGCCCTGAAACAATCTTTATTTCTTTCCCTTGGCGTTGGCCTTTCAGGCCAGATTTTGGCCCAGGAGGCCAACAGTGAATGGCTTTGTGGCGCCGATGCTTCAGGGCAGTGGCTGTGTGAACAAAAGGAAACCGAGGGCTACCAGTACGCCCGCCCCAAACGCCAGCCCCTGAGCCGACCCTCAACCCCGGAAGAACCCCGCGTCCCCATTACCAGCAATCTCGACTGGGTTCCCATTGAACAACTGAGCGAAGAGGAAAAGCAAAAAGTTCGCCCCAACTGCTGTGGCGCCTATATTGATCCGCCACGGGAGTACGAGGATGGCAATCTCGACCCTGGCGAAGCCCCCCTTCGGGTTAGCGCCGACACCACAGAAGCCCAGGGCAACATCGCCAAGCTTCAGGGGGATGTCCAGGTTTCCCAGGGTTATCGCCAGGTGCGCAGCAACAGCGCCAGCGTTGACAGAGAGCAGAGAGCCGTTGAACTGGAGGGCAATATCACCTACAGGGAGCCGGGGGTTCTGGTGACCGGCGACAGCGCCAAAGTGAATATGGATAGCGGTGAAATGACCGCTGCCAATGTGGTCTTTGTTCTCCACGAGTCCAATGTCCGCGGCGAGGCCAGCGCAATCAGCCGCCCCTCCGAAAACAAAATTCATATTGACGACGCTCTTTATACCTCCTGCGAACCCGGCAGCGAAGCCTGGACGCTGCGAGCCTCCTCCGTGGACATCAATACCTCAAAATCTGTCGCCACCGCCCGCAATATGCGCCTCAACGTTCGCAATGTGCCAGTGCTTTATATGCCCTGGCTGCGCTTCCCGATTTCCAACAACAGAGCCACCGGCCTGCTCTTTCCCAGCATTCTCACCGGCAATGACAACGGTCTCGACTACGCCCAGCCTATTTATCTGAATCTGGCGCCCCAATACGACGCCACCTTGACGCCGCGCATCATCCAGGAGCGGGGTTCCATGGCAGAACTGGAATTCCGCCATCTGTCGCGATCCACGGAAACCACCCTGTCTGGCGGCTATCTGTGGGACGACAAGGGCGGATCAAACAATGAAGTTCAGTATCTGGGACAGGATCGCTGGTCCGTGGGTCTTGATCACCAGGGCGGCATGGGCACACGCTGGAACACCTTTATCGACTACACCGATATCAGCGATATCGATTATTTTCGCGACATCGACAGCGCCACACTGGAAATCAGCAGCGCCAGCCATCTTAACCAGCAGATAAAGGCCGGCTACGTCACCGACCACTGGGATCTGGCGATTCAAACCCAGAAGTTTGAAACCCTGATTCTCGACGGCCTCGAACAGTATCAGCAGCTCCCCAGAATAGACGCCAACGGCCAGTACCGATTTGGCGATTCCGACTTTATTGTAGGGATGAAGCAAAACGCCATCGTTTTTGACCACAGCGAAGACGATGTGGTGGGCTCGGGAACCCCTTACAGCACCGACAATCAAAACACCACCATCACCGGCACCCGGTTTCGCGGCGACTATTCCATCACTTGGGATAAAGAGTGGTTGTGGGGATTTTTCAAACCCAGGCTTGCCACCAAGTACCTCACTTACAATCTCGATGACCCCCTGATCAACCAGACCCAGACATCGCCAGACGTTGTGGTTCCTGTGGGTTCCATTGATGCCGGCCTGTTCTTCGAGCGGGAAACCAACTGGGTCAGCGGCCATATTCAAACCATCGAACCGCGCATTTACTATCTCAAGTCCTCCTACGAGGATCAGTCTGCGATTCCCAATTTCGACACGTCCGAATTGACCTTTGGCTACTACCAACTGTTCCGCGACGACCGCTTCTCCGGCGGCGACCGCATTGGCGATACCGAACAGGCCACCTTTGGCATCACCTCCAGACTGATCGACAGCTACAGCGGGCAGGAGAAGCTGCGCTTCAGCCTCGGCCAGGTCTACTACCTGGAAGACCGCCGCGTCACCCTGACACCGGAAGCGAGCACAGAACTAACGCAGCAAAATTCCGATATCGCCGTGGAATTTGCCGGCAATTTTGCCGACCACTGGCGCTTTCAAACAGATCTTCTGACCACAAACGATGGCGGCACCATCAACAAGGGCAACCTCAGTTTGGGTTATAACAACCGGGAAAATACGGTTTTCAACCTCAGTTATCGCTATACCCGCAGGGACAATGTGCTCTCCGGCGGCCAGTTTGTTCGCGCCGACATTGACCAGGCCGCTCTGTCTTTTGCCCTGCCCATCGCCGGCAACTGGACTATACTGGGGCGCTACAATCAGGATTTGCGTACCAACCAGGAACTTGAGATCTTTGCCGGACTCGAATACAGCAGTTGTTGCTGGCGCACCAGTATTGTTGCCAGACGCTGGGTCGATCGGGATGATAATTTCATTATCGGTTCTGAAAACCTGGAACATAACAACGGGGTTTTCTTACAAATACAATTCCGCGGCCTGGCAGGCCTAAGCAAACGCGTCGACAATATCCTCCGCGAGGGTATTTACGGCTATCAACCACCGGAAAATTAATTCATGTGTATTAACCGCGTCAAACAGACTTTTCTTTTTTCCTGCGCCATCCTCACCGGCGTGCTCGGCTCCCTTTCCATCCAGGCGGAAATTCGCCTCCTCGACAGCGTCGCCGCCGTTGTCGATAACGATGTGGTCATGACCAGCGAACTCAATGAGCGCGTCGACACCATTTACGCCCGCATTCAACAGTCCGGCACCGAACCACCGCCCCGGGAAGCCCTGGTGCCCCAGGTTCTCGACCGGCTTATTCTCGAGCGCATCCAGATTGCCATGGCATTGCGGGCGGGTCTCAAAATTTCGGATGCCGAGCTCAACCAGGCCGTCGCCAGAATCGCCCAGCAGCAGGGGCTTTCTGCGGAACAATTTGTTGAGGAGGCGCGCAAAAATGGCCTGCCGATCCACGTCATCAAAGAGCAGATGATGATGGAGATGATGCTGTCCCAGGTACAGGAGTCCCAGGTCAATCGCCGTATCGTCATCACCGAACAGGAAATCGACAATCTCCTGACCTCAAAAGAAGGCCAGGTGTGGAACTCGCCGGAAGTGGAGCTGGGCCATATTCTCCTGCCCCTGTCCGCAGCCGCCAGCCCGGAAGAAATTGGCAGCGTCAACGCCAAGGCAAGCACCATTCTCGAACAGCTTGACGGCGGCGCCGATTTCCGCCAGATGGCGATTACCTACTCCGGCGATCAGACCGCACTGCAGGGCGGTGACATTGGCTGGCGGCGCACCGCCCAGCTTCCCGAGGTGTTTATTCCCATTGTCAACGAGCTGGAGCCGGGGCAGGTTTCCCAGCCCATACGCAGCGATGCCGGCATTCATATTCTCAAGCTCTACGACCGCCGCGGCGCCGACAAAAAACTCATCACCCAGCACTTTGCTCGCCACATCCTGCTCAAACCCAACGAAATTCGCGGTGAAGACGACACCCGCGCCGAGCTGGAAAAAATTGCCGACAAAATTCGCGATGGCGCCGACTTTGCCGAAATGGCGCGGGAACACTCGGAAGATATTGGCTCTGCCCTCAGCGGCGGCGAGCTCGGCTGGTCAGTGCCCGGACGTTTTGTGCCCCAGTTTGAGGCCGTGATGAACGATATCTCCCTGAAAGTGGTTTCCGATCCCTTTCGCTCCCAGTTTGGCTGGCACATCCTTCAGGTCACTGAGCGTAGAAACCAGGATTTCAGTGACGAAATCAAGCGCGGCCAGGCTGAAAACATTCTCCGCCAGCGCAAGTTTGATGAGGAACTGCAGGTCTGGCTGCAGGAAATCCGCGACAACGCCTATGTGGAAATCAAAATCTGAGTACCGCCGAACACGCCATGCAGATTGCCGTAACCCCAGGGGAGCCAGCAGGTATTGGCCCGGATCTGTTGTTGCGGCTGATTCAGGAACCCCACCCCTGCGAGCTGATCGCCTATGCGGACCCAGGGTTGCTGGAAACCAGGGCTAAACTGCTCAATCTGCCGCTGCGGCTGAGACCGCCCAACGGCAGCCCATTGCAAGCCGGCGAACTGGCGATCAGACCAATACCCCTGCGGGCGGCGGCGAGACCCGCCCACCTGGATGCCGCAAACAGCCCCTATGTGATTGAAACCCTTGAACGGGCTGTCGCCGACTGCACTACCGGGGTTGTTGCCGCCCTGGTCACCGGCCCTGTCAACAAGGCGGTTATCAATGACGCTGGCATTGTCTTCAATGGCCATACCGAGTTTCTCGCCGACAAAACCCGCAGCCCCCAGGTGGTGATGCTGCTGGCGTCACAAAATCTGAAGGTGGCGCTGGCCACCACACATCTACCCCTCAAGGATGTTCCCGGCGCCATTAGCGGCGATCTGCTGGCGACAGTTCTCGACATTCTCCACAGGGATCTGCGCTGCAAATTTGCCCTGGAAAACCCGTGCATTCTGGTTTGCGGACTGAACCCCCACGCCGGGGAAAGCGGGCACATGGGCAGAGAGGAAATCGACACCATCATCCCCGCACTGGCAAAAGCGCGCGCCCGCGGCATCGATGCCCGCGGCCCCTACCCGGCAGACACCCTGTTTACCCCTCGCCAGCTGGAGCAGGGCGATGCCGTTCTCGCCATGTATCACGATCAAGGTCTGCCTGTTCTAAAATATCAGGGCTTTGGTCAGGCGGTGAACATTACCCTCGGCCTGCCCATCATTCGCACGTCGGTGGATCACGGCACCGCTCTGGATCTCGCCGGAACCGGCCAGGCCGACCCAGGGAGCTTCAGGGAAGCAATCCGCTACGCATTTTTTATGGCCAAATCCAACGCCGGACGCCAGCGCTAATATGACAGATCAGCATTCAGACTACAGTCACCAGGCTCGCAAACGTTTCGGCCAAAATTTTCTTGTCGACCCCCATGTCATCGACAAAATCGTCAGTACCATAAAGCCGTCCGTCACTGACAATATCGTCGAGATCGGCCCCGGCCAGGGCGCCATTACCGCGCCGCTACTGGCAAGAGCCGGCAAACTTCAGGCTGTCGAGGTGGACCGCGATCTGGCGAGACTGCTCAGGGAAAAATTTGCCGCAAACAGCGGCTTTGTCCTCCACGAAGGCGATGCTCTGACTTTTGACTTTGCCGCCCTGGCTCAGGGTGGCAAGCTGCGCGTTGTCGGCAATCTGCCCTACAACATTTCAACGCCGCTGATCTTCCATTTGCTCAACGTTGCCGTCCACATTAAAGATATGCACTTCATGTTGCAGAAAGAGGTGGTTGACAGAATGGCGGCAGAACCAGGCAATAAGATCTATGGCCGTCTCAGCGTCATCGTGCAGTACTACTGCCAGGTAATGTCTGTTTTTGACGTGCCGCCCTCGGCTTTTCGACCCGCCCCGAAAGTGGATTCCGCCATTGTTCGTCTGATCCCCCGCCAGCACCCCATTGCCCTGGACAGCCCGTCATTTTTTCAGACGTTGCTCAGAACCGCCTTTCAGCAACGCCGCAAAACATTGCGCAACGCCCTTAAGCAGCTGCCGGGGGACTGGAATATGGATATGATTGACATTGATCTGTCGCGACGCCCGGAAACCCTCGCGGTGGGCGAGTTTGCCAATCTCAGCAATCAACTCTGCAGCCAGATGCCATCGTCGCCATAAGTGAACATTCGAGACTTGGCCATTTTGCCGTGAATTTGATTTCATTTAGGGATAAAGCCGCCAAAAGGGTACAATTCCGCGCTAATGGCAATCCCCAAACCTGATTGCCTACTGTCGCCCGGATTTAACCACTCTAAAGCAAGGAATCGGACAGCACACATGCCCAACCCCATCATCGTCAAGGTTCAAAGCCAGTACCTGGAAAGCCAGTCCCAACCGGAAAAGGACAAGTATGCGTTTGGCTACCATGTCACCATCAGCAACCAGGGTGATACTCCAGCCACCCTCATCAGTCGCCACTGGATCATCACCGACGGCAATGGCAATAAAAGCGAAGTGAAAGGCCTGGGGGTTGTCGGGGAACAACCGAAAATACTTCCCGGCCAGAGCTACAGCTATTCGAGCTTCTCCGTACTCGACACCCGGGTGGGCACCATGGAAGGCTCCTATCAAATACAAGCCCCCGATGAAAGCTACTTCGATGCCCCCATCCCCCCTTTTCTTCTCGCCGTGCCAGGCACCATTAACTGACGGGCAACTGCTTTGACTATTTATGCCGTGGGAGATATTCAAGGGTGCCTGGCCTGTCTCGAAGGCTTGCTGGAGCGCGCGGGATTCAATCCGAAAAACGACCACCTTTGGGCGGTGGGCGACCTGGTCAACAGGGGGCCTTCATCCCTGGAAACACTGAGATTCTGCAAGAGTCTCGGAGACAATTTCCGCACCACACTTGGCAACCATGATCTCCACCTGCTTGCCGTCGCTCAGGGCGCAAAGGCGCCCACCAACAAGGACACATTGCAGGACATCCTCAACGCTCCCGATCGCCATGATATTTTTGAATGGCTCCAGCATCAGCCTTTACTCCTCAACCATGGCGATTACACCCTTGTCCATGCGGGCATTCCGCCCCAATGGACACTGGCACAGGCAAAGTCCTACGCTGCTGAAGTGGAGGCGGCACTGAGGTCGCCCACGATGGGGCGTCTCTATTTCAGGCACATGTATGGCAATGAGCCCCGCTTGTGGCGGAATGATCTCGACGGTACAGACCGGCTGAGGTTGATCACCAATTACTTCACCCGCATGCGCTACTGCGATGCCCAGGGAGCACTGGAAATGAACAACAAGCAGCCGCCATCTGCGGGGCCGCCCGGCTATCTGCCCTGGTACGCCCACAGCAACCGCCTGACGCGGGACAACAAGATCGTCTTCGGCCATTGGGCATCATTGAATGGCTCTGTGGGCGGGGAAAAAAACCTCTTCCCCCTCGACACCGGCTGCGTCTGGGGGGGGCGTATGCGCCTGATGTCGCTGACCACGGAAAACTATATTCACCAAAGTTGCAGCCAATAAAAAAGGCCAGCGGGTGAACGCTGGCCTTTGAGATCGTCGTGGGACGAAATTTTCTCAGTCGTGGCTATTGTCTTCAAAAGCAACGGCGGAAGCGGGGCGGTCAACCAGTTCGACATAAGCCATGGGAGCTTTGTCGCCCGTTCTCAAACCACACTTGAGGATACGAATATAACCGCCGGGGCGCGCTTCGTATCTGGGGCCAAGCTCATTGAAGAGCTTGCCTACCGCCTGCTTGCTGCGCAGGCGATTAAAGGCTAGGCGGCGATTGGCAACAGAGTCGGTCTTCGCCAGAGTGATCATGGGTTCCGCAAACGTCCGCAGCTCTTTCGCTTTCGGCAGTGTGGTTTTGATAACTTCGTGCTCCACCAAAGAGGCAATCATGTTGCGAAACATGGCGCGACGGTGAGTGCCTGTCTTGTTGAGCTTTCTTCCACTATAACGATGACGCATGGTAAATTCCTATAACTGTTGCTATCTCAGCAATGTTGTTTTGTCAGTACCGAACAACGTCGGCGATACTCAAACTTGTTTAAACCTTTTCGCCTTCTTTTCTTTTCAGACTGGCGGGCGGCCAGTTTTCCAGGCGCATGCCCAGAGACAGACCTCGGGACGCGAGCACGTCCTTGATTTCTGTCAGCGACTTTTTGCCGAGGTTTGGCGTCTTCAGCAGCTCCACTTCTGTACGCTGTATCAGATCACCGATGTAGTAAATGCTTTCTGCCTTCAGACAGTTGGCTGAACGCACCGTCAGCTCGAGGTCGTCCACAGGCCGCAGGAGTACGGGATCAATCTCGTCTTCCTTGTGCTCTGGCTCGTCGCGACGTTCGCTTTCAAAGTCGACAAACACCGCCAGCTGCTGCTGGAGGATAGTGGCGGCTCTGCGAATTGCCTCTTCAGGATCGATGGTACCGTTGGTTTGAAGATCAATAATCAGCTTGTCCAGATCCGTTCTCTGCTCGACACGGGCGGATTCAACCACGTAGGCAACCCGCAGTACTGGGCTGAAGCTGGCATCGAGTTGTAAGCGGCCGATGGAGCGGGTTTCATCGTCGTCGTTATAACGGGCATCAGCGGGCAAGTAGCCGCGACCGCGAACCACGCGCAGGCGCATATTCAACGCGCCTTTGCCGGTGATATTGGCGATGACGTGATCCGGGTTTTTAATCTCTACGCTACTGTCATGCTGAATATCGCCAGCGGTGACAATACAGGGGCCTGTGGCGTTGAGAGTGACTTCAACGTCCTCTTTACCGTGGACAACGATAGCAACGCCTTTGAGATTGAGAAGAATTTCAATCACATCTTCCCGAACGCCCTCAATGGTACTGTATTCGTGCTCAACGCCCTGAATTTCCGCCTCAGTGACGGCACAGCCGGGCATGGAGGACAGCAAAATACGGCGCAAGGCATTACCCAGAGTGTGACCAAAGCCGCGTTCCAGTGGTTCCAGCACCACCTTGGCGCGGTTTACACCCAGTGAAGTGACGTCAATCGTGCGCGGGGTCAACAGTTCAGTCGCGGAAGGTTGCATAGAGATACCTGTGTAATGTGCCTAACCTAAAACCTTACTTGGAGTAGAGTTCCACGATAAGGTTTTCGTTGATTTCAGAAGGCAATTCACTTCTGTCAGGAGTGCGCTTAAAGGTGCCCTGCAACTTATTGGCATCCATTTCGACCCAATCAACAGACCCCCTCTGGGAAGCGAGTTGAACCGCAGACTGAATGCGCAGCTGATTCTTGGCCTTTTCGCGAATTGACACCACGTCGCCAGGTTGAACCTGATACGAAGGCACATTCACTTTTTTACCATTGATAAGAATAGCGGCATGGGAAACAAGCTGGCGGGACTCTGCACGGGTAGAACCAAAGCCCATGCGATAGATCACATTGTCCAGGCGGCATTCGAGCAGCTGCAGCAGGTTCTCACCGGTAGCACCTTTACGACGGGCGGCTTCCTTGTAATAACTGCGGAATTGCTTTTCGAGGATACCGTAAAGGCGGCGAACTTTTTGCTTTTCGCGAAGCTGTACGCCGTAATCGGAAAGACGACCGCGACGCTGACCGTGCTGGCCTGGAGCGCTATCGGCGCGGCACTTGGATTCCAGCGGGCGAATACCACTTTTCAGGAACAAGTCTGTGCCTTCACGACGGGACAGCTTGCAAGTAGGACCTAAATATCTTGCCATTTAAATGTTCCTCGTTATACGCGACGTTTCTTCGGCGGACGACAGCCGTTGTGTGGTATGGGGGTCACGTCTGTAATGTTGGTAATCTTGTACCCGGTATTGTTAAGGGCGCGTACAGCAGATTCACGACCGGGACCTGGGCCCTTGACCATTACATCCAGATTTTTCAACCCATACTCCTGAGCAGCCTGGCCGGCGCGCTCAGCGGCCACCTGGGCAGCAAAAGGGGTACTTTTACGGGAGCCGCGGAAGCCAGACCCACCAGAGGTGGCCCAGCTCAGAGTGTTACCCTGGCGGTCTGTAATAGTGATAATGGTATTGTTGAACGAGGCATGAACGTGGGCAATGCCATCGACAACGGTTCTTCTCGCTTTTTTGCGAGGAGTCTTACTAGGTGTTTTAGCCATAAAAATACCTGGATCGCTTAGAAAGCCAACTATGTGGCCCGATTATTTCTTGATGGGTCTGCGTGGACCTTTGCGAGTTCTCGCATTGGTCTTGGTACGCTGTCCGCGCAAAGGGAGACCTCGACGGTGTCTCAGACCGCGATAGCAGCCGAGATCCATCAAGCGCTTGATGTTCATATTGACTTCGCGGCGAAGGTCACCCTCTACCGTTTTCTTGGCAATCTCGTTGCGGATCTCGTCCAACTTCTCTTCAGAGAGGTCGGCAATCTTAGTATCTTCGGCAACGCCAACAGATTGACAGATATTTTTGGCTGTTGTGCGGCCGATCCCGTAAACGTAAGTCAGTGAAATCACTGCGTGCTTGTTATCGGGAATGTTGACACCGGAAATACGGGCCATTCGTCTTACTCCACTTATCTAAGTTTTGCTATTACGCAATTCCCCGTAGGGAAAAAAGGCGCAAGATCATAGCTTCAAAAACACAAAAAATCAACAGCTTCAATAATTAACCCTGACGCTGCTTGTGGCGGGGTTCCGCAGCACAAATCACCCGCAAAGCACCTTTGCGCTTGATAATTTTGCAATTGCGACAAACTTTTTTTACCGATGCACGAACTTTCATTGCTATACCTCAAACAAAGGCGGTTTAGCGCCCGCCGTAACTCTTAAGATTGGATTTTTTCAACAGTGAGTCATACTGCTGTGACATCAGGTGGGACTGAACCTGAGCCATAAAGTCCATGGTAACCACCACAGCAATCAGCAGTGACGTACCGCCGAGATAAAAAGGCACATTGAAATAAACGTTGAGTACCTGGGGCATCAGGCAGACCGCTGTCATATAAACACCGCCTACAACCGTCAACTTGGTCACCACCGTATCTATATATCTTGCCGTGGAGTCGCCTGGCCTGATTCCGGGAAGATAGGCACCACCCTTTTTCAGGTTGTCTGCAATTTCCTTGGGATTGAACATCAACGCCGTATAGAAAAAGCAGAAGAAAATAATCATGATTGCAAACAGCAGAATATGAAGCGGCTGTCCAGGGCCGAGCACCAGCGCCACGTCCTGAATCCAGTCGGGGGCATCGGCACCCTGACCAAACCAGGTCGCTATGGTGGAGGGAAACAGCAGCAAGCTGCTGGCAAAAATGGCCGGAATAACCCCCGCCATATTCACTTTCAACGGCAGATGGCTCTGCTGTTGCCCACCCATGGCCTTGCGACCCTGCTGACGCTGGGCATAATTCACTGTAATGCGGCGCTGACCGCGCTCGACAAAGACAACAAAATACACAACTGCGATGGCGACAATGGCGATCACCAAAACGGTCAAAATATGTAGCTCACCCTGACGCGCCGACTCAAAGGCCTGGCCAACGGCGGAGGGCAGGCCGGCGACGATACCGGCAAAAATCAGCATGGAAATACCGTTGCCGATACCTCTCTCGGTGATCTGCTCGCCAAGCCACATCATAAATACGGCACCAGTGACCAGGGAGGTAACGGAAATAACATAAAACGCGGTGTCTGGCAGGTAGGCCAAACCCTGGCCGGCAAGCCCCACGGACATGCCAATACCCTGAACCAGCGCCAGTACTACCGTTCCGTAACGGGTGTACTGAGATATTTTGCGCCGTCCTGAGTCCCCTTCTTTCTTGAGCTGCTCAAGAGAGGGGGTTACCGCCGTCATTAACTGCATGATGATGGACGCCGAGATATAAGGCATGATCCCCAGGGCGAGGATACTCATCCGCTCCAGGGCGCCACCAGAAAACATATTAAACAGCCCCAGGATCGTACCCTGATTCTGGTTAAACAGGTTGGCCAGTTTATCGGGATCAATACCGGGTACCGGAATGTGGGTTCCGATGCGGTAAATGACAATAGCCAGCAGCAAAAAGCGAAGGCGAGCCCAAAGCTCGCCCAACCCTTTTTGACTGCCTGCTGGCAAATTTCCGGCTTTAGCCATGATAAGGGTATCCGTTACTCTTCGACTTTGCCGCCAGCTGCTTCAACGGCAGCTTTTGCACCCTTGGTGATGCCCAGCCCTTTAATGGTAACGGCTTTGGCAACATCGCCGGAAAGAAAAATCTTTGCCCGCAGTATGGAGGCATTGATCAGCCCGGCTGCTTTCAGTGCGTCGAGGTCGATAACGTCCGCCTGCACAGCACTCAATTCAGAGGTGCGAATTTCGGCACTGACACGGGCGATGCGCGAGCTGAAACCAAACTTCGGCAAGCGCTTTTGCAAAGGCATTTGACCGCCTTCAAAACCTGGGCGCACACGGCCACCAGAGCGGGCTTTTTGACCTTTGTGGCCGCGACCGCCGGTTTTGCCGAGGCCGCTACCAATACCGCGACCTACACGCCTGCCTTCTTTAATACGGCCAGGAGCCGGACTCAGGGAATTCAGTCTCATGATCACTCTCCTTCAACCTTTACCATGTAGTAAATTTTGTTGATCATGCCACGAACAGAAGGGGTGTCTTCCACTTCTACTGTATGACCGATCTTTCTCAATCCCAGACCGGCCGCACAGGCCTTGTGTGCAGGCAGACGTCCGTGAGCACTTTTGGTTTGAGTGACTTTAATTTTGTTTGCGTTAGCCATTATTCAATTCCTGACGTTTGAATCAGGGCATTAACCCTGAATATCTTCAACGGCTTTGCCACGCTTGGCGGCAACCTGATCTGGTGATTTGATGCTCTTCAGCGCCTTGATGGTGGCGCGAACAACGTTCACAGGATTGGTAGAGCCATAACATTTGGCCAACACGTTCTGAACACCGGCAAGCTCAAGCACGGAGCGCATGGCACCGCCAGCAATGACACCAGTACCCTCAGAAGCGGGCTGCATATAGATTTTCGACGCGCCGTGGTTGGCTTTCGTGGGGTACTGAATGGTGGTGCCATCCAGTTCCACATCAATCATATTGCGACGGGCAGCTTCCATGGCTTTTTGAATGGCCTGAGGCACTTCGCGCGCCTTACCGCGACCAAAGCCAACACGGCCATTGCCATCACCGACCACCGTCAGCGCCGTGAAAGCAAATATACGGCCACCTTTTACAGTCTTGGCAACACGGTTCACCTGAACCAGTTTTTCCATCAGACCTTCGTTTGGATCTACTTCTCTTGGATTGTTAGCCATTTCTCAACCTTTAGAATTCCAGTCCAGCTTCGCGCGCCGCATCAGCAAGCGCCTTCACACGGCCGTGGAACTTGAAGCCGCTTCTGTCAAAAGAAACCTTGTCAATCCCGGCTTCTTTGGCACGTTTTGCCACCAGCGCGCCGACAGCTTTCGCCGCCTCGACATTGCCGGTAGCCCCTGAACGCAGTGACTCGTCCAGTGTTGATGCGCTGGCAATGACTGTGTCGCCAGCGGGAGCGATAATCTGAGCATAAATATGTCGCGGTGTACGGTGGACAGTCAACCGGACAGAGCCGAGCTCGCGGATTTTCATACGGGTGCGAAGTGCACGACGCAGACGTGATTGCTTTTTGTCTTTCATACTCAGAACCTGTTACTTTTTCTTCGCTTCTTTACGACGAACATTTTCGTCGGCATAGCGTACGCCCTTACCTTTGTAAGGCTCCGGTGGTCTGTAGGCGCGAATTTCCGCCGCTACCTGACCGAGCAGTTGCTTGTCAGCTGCCTTTAATACGATTTCCGTCTGGCTCGGGGTTTCTGCAGTCACACCAGCGGGAACCACATATTCCACCGGGTGGGAAAAGCCAAGTGACAGACTGACTTTGCCGCCCTGCGCCTGGGCGCGATAACCGACACCCACCAGCTGCAATTTTCTTTCAAAACCTTCAGAGACACCGCGCACCATATTGCTGACCAGAGCACGATAGGTGCCGGAGAGCGCATGGGCGGCTTTGCCGTTATTGACAGGGGCAAAATTCAGAACATTTCCGTCCTGGCTGATGGTGACATCAGCGTTCAGCGCCATGGACAAATTGCCCTTACCGCCTTTAACGGAAATCTGTTTTGCTTCCAGTTTTACCTCGACCCCACTGGGGAGTACGACAGGATCCTTCGCAACTCTAGACATTTTACAATCTCTTAATAAATGCAGTGGTTAGAAGACTGTGCAGAGCACTTCACCGCCAACACCAGCTGCTCGCGCAGCACGGTCGGTCATAACGCCCCGGCTGGTGGACACGATGGCGATACCCAGCCCGCCTCTCACCTTGGGCAATTCCTTGGAGCCTGCGTAGTGACGCAACCCAGGGCGGCTAGAACGGCTAATTTCTTCAATAACCGGCTTGCCTTCAAAATATTTCAGCTCAATAGTCAGTTCGGGCTTGGCGCCTTCGCTAACGCTGTAACCATTGATATAGCCTTCACCCTTGAGCACTTCGGCAACGGAGGCCTTGAGCTTGGAGGCCGGCATGGTAACGCTGGCCTTGTTGCGGGCGTGGGCGTTGCGGATACGGGTCAACATATCAGCCAGTGAATCTTGCATACTCATCGATCAGCTCCTTTCCTTACCAGCTTGCTTTTACAAGGCCGGGGACATCACCGCGCATGGCTGCCTCACGCAGCTTGTTGCGGCACAGACCGAATTTACGGTAAACCCCATGGGGGCGACCAGTGATGCGACAGCGGCGCTGTTTGCGAACCAGACTGGAATCCCGGGGCAACTTCTGGAGCTGAGTCTGAGCTTCCCAACGCTCCTCGTCAGAGGAACTGGGGCTGACAATGGTTGCCTTCAGTTGCGCACGCTTAACCGCGTACTTTGCAGCCAGTTTTTCACGCTTGAGCTCGCGCTCGATCATTGATCTTTTTGCCATTTTTTACCTCAACCCTTCAGAGGGAAGTTAAACGCCCTCAGCAAGGCGCGACCTTCGTCATCGTTTTTAGCTGTTGTGGTAATGGTGATATCCATACCACGCAAGGCATCAACCTTGTCGTAATCGATCTCAGGGAAAATAATCTGTTCACTGACACCCATTGAAAAATTGCCGCGCCCGTCAAAGGATTTGGGGCTGATGCCGCGGAAATCACGAATCCGAGGAATGGCGATGCTGATCAGTCGCTCCAGGAACTCATACATGCGTTCGCTGCGCAATGTGACCTTACAGCCAATCGGCCAACCTTCACGAACCTTAAAGCCGGCAACGGATTTTCGCGCTTTAGTGATAACCGGCTTCTGGCCAGAAATCAGCGTCATTTCGTTAACGGCGTTTTCCAGGATCTTTTTGTCCGCCAGCGCTTCACCCACACCCATGTTGAGGGTGATTTTGGTAATGCGCGGAATCTCCATCACATTGTTCAGACCCAACTCAGCTTGCAGTTTGGGTGCTATTTCTGTCTTGTAAATTTCTTTCAGTCTGGCCATGTCAAATTACCTTGTTAGCCATCAACGGGAGTGCCGCTGGACTTAAACACTCTTACCTTTTTACCGTCTTCCTGGACTTTAAAGCCAACGCGATCAGCTTTTCTGGTCTCAGGGTTGTAAAGAGCCACATTGGAAACATCAATGGAGGCCTCTTTTTCAACGATGCCACCGGGGGTGCCCAGTTGCGGATTCGGCTTCTGATGTTTCTTGACCATCTGAATCCCGGACACCAGGAGACGGCCATTATCCAGCACTTTAAGAACTTTGCCGCGCTTGCCTTTGTCTTTACCTGCAAGAACTACAACGTCGTCGTTTGTCTTAATCTTTCTGCTTGCCATTGCTACCTCCTCCGGCTCAGAGCACTTCAGGTGCCAGAGAAATAATTTTCATGAACTTGTCGCCGCGAAGCTCGCGGGTCACCGGCCCAAAGATACGAGTACCTATAGGAGCTAACTGGTTGTTAAGCAACACTGCAGCGTTGTCGTCGAACTTGATGAGACTTCCATCCTGGCGACGCACACCTTTTTTAGTGCGCACTACAACAGCGTTCATCACCTGGCCTTTCTTGACCTTGCCACGGGGAATCGCTTCTTTTACGGATACCTTGATAATATCCCCTACGCTAGCGTAGCGGCGATGTGAACCACCCAGCACCTTGATGCACATGACTCTGCGTGCACCGCTGTTGTCTGCCACATCCAAATAGCTCTGCGTCTGAATCATTGTTTCGCTCCGAAACCGTTACTGCCTGCTCGCTTAAATTTCAGCGGCTTTCTCAACAATCTCGACCAGCGTCCAGGACTTATCCTTGGACAGAGGGCGAGTTTCTTTAATGGTTACCACATCACCAATGCCACACGCGTTGTTCTCGTCGTGAGCCTTGATCTTTGTGGAACGACTGATAATCTTTCCGTACACAGGGTGCTTTACGCGACGCTCAATTCTTACGGTGATCGTCTTGTCCATTTTGTCGCTGACGACTTTGCCGGACAGAGTACTTGCTGTTGATTCACCCATTTCAGTTACCTGCTTTCTGATTCAACACGGTTTTAATGCGGGCAATGTTTTTGCGCGTCTCACCGATTTTGTGAGACTGCCCGAGCTGACCAGTTGCCTTCTGCATACGCAGTTTGAACTGATTTTCCAGCTCTGCACCCAGCAGACCTTGCAATTCATCAACTGATTTTTGTTGCAATTCTGAAGCTTTCATCACATCACCGTACGTCTAACAAAGGTTGTTCTCAGCGGCAGTTTAGCGGCAGCAAGAGCGAAAGCCTCGCGCGCCAACTCTTCGCTAACACCCTCCATTTCATAGAGAACCTTGCCTGGCTGGATTTGAGCCACCCAGTAGGAAACGTTACCCTTACCCTTACCCTGACGAACTTCAAGGGGTTTTTCGGTAATGGGTTTGTCTGGGAAAACACGGATCCAGATCTTGCCGCCACGCTTGATGTGACGACTCATGGCACGACGGGCAGCCTCGATCTGACGGGCAGTCAATCGACCACGATCTGTGGACTTGAGTCCGTATTCGCCAAAGCTTACTTTGCTACCGCGAAGCGCGAGACCGCGGTTGCGGCCTTTCATTTGCTTACGGAATTTGGTTCGTTTCGGTTGCAGCATGTCGCTCGACCCTTATTCGCAAATCACTTCTTGGGCTTGGACTGGTCTGCTTCGGGAGCACCCAGTATTTCGCCTTTGAAAATCCAAACTTTCACACCGATAATCCCGTAGGTCGTCGATGCCTCTGCAGTTGCATAATCGATATCCGCACGCAATGTATGCAGCGGAACGCGACCTTCGCGGTACCATTCGGTACGGGCAATCTCGGCACCGCCAAGACGTCCACCCACCTGAATTTTGATACCTTCCGCACCCTGGCGCATGCTGTTCTGTACCGCGCGCTTCATGGCGCGACGGAACATCACGCGGCGCTCCAGCTGTTGCGCAACGTTCTGGGCAACCAGCGTGGCATCCAGGTCGGGCTTGCGCACTTCCTCGATGTTGATATGGACAGGCACACCCATCATGGCGGCTACGGACTGGCGCAGCTTTTCAACATCCTCACCCTTCTTGCCGATAACGACGCCGGGGCGGGCTGTGTGGATAGTGATTTTCGCCGACTCTGAAGGACGCTCAATATCAACACGGCTCACGGAGGCGTGTGACAATTGCTTCTCAATGTAGCTTCTCACCTTGAGATCAGCATTGAGCCTGTCAGCATAATCCTTCTGACTTGCATACCAGACGGAACGGTGGCTTTTCACAATTCCGAGGCGTATCCCTGTGGGGTGTACTTTCTGACCCATGTAGTGGTCTCCTAACTACCTTGCCTAGTCGGCAACTTTCACTGTTATGTGACAAGTGCGTTTGAAGATACGATCCGCACGACCTTTTGCCCGGGGCTTGATTCTTTTCAGCGTCAGACCCTCGTCGACAAAAACTGTCGACACCTTGAGCTCGTCAACGTCTGCACCTTCATTGTGCTCGGCGTTGGCAATTGCAGATTCCAGCACTTTCTTGATAAGCACTGCGCCTTTCTTGGGGCTGAAAGACAAAATATCCAGCGCCTCTTCAACCTTCTTGCCGCGAATCTGATCGGCTACCAGCCTGGCCTTCTGGGCAGACAGCCTGGCTCCGCGTAATTTTGCTGCTACTTCCACCTTCGTATACCTCTACTGATAACCGCGATTAACGCTTGGCTTTCTTATCCGCTACGTGACCACGATATGTGCGGGTGGCGGCGAATTCACCTAACTTGTGGCCGACCATCTCTTCGGTAACCAGCACAGGAACGTGCTGTTTGCCATTGTGCACAGCTATAGTCAGACCGACCATGTCCGGCAGAATCATTGAGCGGCGCGACCAGGTCTTGATGGGGCGCTTGTCATTCTGCTCAACAGCCTGCTCAACCTTCTTCAGGAGGTGGAGATCAATAAATGGACCTTTTTTCAGGGAGCGTGGCACTGTACTTTCCTCTTCCTGTCTATGCTTTCGTCAGCCGCTTACTTGTCGCGACGACGTACAATCATATTGTTAGTGCGCTTGTTCTTGCGCGTCTTGTAGCCTTTGGTTGGCGTACCCCATGGAGATACGGGGTGACGACCACCAGAGGTACGACCTTCACCACCACCGTGGGGGTGATCCACCGGGTTCATGGCAACACCGCGAACCGTTGGGCGAATCCCTTTCCAGCGAGTTGCGCCCGCCTTGCCCAGGGAGCGCAGATTGTGCTCGCTGTTGGACACCTCGCCGATGGTGGCGCGACAATCAGAAGGCACTTTGCGCATCTCACCACTGCGCAAACGCAGGGTGGCGTACTGGCCTTCACGGGCAACCAACTGAACGGATGTGCCGGCGCTGCGCGCCAACTGCGCACCCTTGCCTGCTTTCATCTCAACACAGTGAACCTGGCTACCCACAGGGATATTGCGCAGAGGCAGACAGTTGCCCACTTTAATGGTGGAAGCCTGGCCAGAGCTGATCTGGTCGCCCACCTTCAAGCCTTTGGGAGCGATGATGTAGCGGCGCTCGCCATCCTTGTAGCACACCAGAGCAATATAGGCTGTGCGGTTGGGATCGTACTCAATGCGCTCAACGGTGCAGGGAATGCCGTCCTTGTTGCGCTTGAAATCGATGACCCGATAATGCTGTTTGTGACCACCACCCACATGGCGGGTAGTGATGCGACCGGCATTGTTACGACCACCGGTCTTGCTTTTCTTTTCCAACAAAGGTGCGTAGGGCGCACCCTTGTGGAGATCGGGGTTCACCACGCTTACAACGAAGCGGCGACCCGGAGATGTTGGTTTTCTCTTGACTACAGGCATGACACCAACCCCTTATTCAGCTACTGCAAAGTCAATTTCTTGACCCTGCGCCAGACGTACATAAGCCTTTTTCCAATCGGACTGATGGCCTATTCCATAACGGGTACGCTTGTTTTTGCCTTTCACATTCACAGTGCGAACATCTTCCACCTGAACATTGAAAAGCTTCTGAACGGCAGATTTGATTTCACGCTTGCCCGCATCGCGGCGAACCTTGAAAACAACCTGATTACCAATTTCAGCTACGGATGCCGCCTTTTCGGAAACAACGGGCCCCAACAGCACTTGATAGATACGCTCCTGGTTCATGCCAGCATCTCCTCTACTTTCTTCAGAGCCGGAACAGTCACCAGCACCTTTTCGAAACCGATCAGACTGACAGGATCAATGGCCAGAGCGTCGCGAACATCAACCTTGTGCAAATTTCTGGAAGATAGATACAGATTGCGATCCACTTCTTCAGTGACGATCAGGACATTGCTGAGACCGTACTGATCCAGCTTTGCCACCAGTCCCTTGGTCTTGGGCTCGTCAAGGGAAAAACCCTCAACCACCACCAGGCGATCCTGGCGAACCAGCTCAGAAAAAATGGAACGCAACGCGGCGCGGTACATTTTCTTGTTGAGCTTTTGGCTGTGATCCTGCGGGCGGGCGGCAAAGGTAACGCCGCCGGTGCGCCACAGGGGGCTGCGAATGGTACCGGCACGGGCACGGCCACTGCCTTTCTGGCGCCAGGGCTTTTTGCCACCACCAGAAACCTCAGAGCGGGTTTTCTGCTGCACACTACCCTGCCTGCCGCCAGCCATATAGGCGACAACAGCCTGGTGCACCAGATCCTGATTAAACTCTTTGGCGAAGGTCGCATCGGAAACAGTCAATGTTCCAGCGGCGCCTTCTGCACTTGCAATATTCAATTCCATAGGTTGATCCCCTTAGGACTTCACAGCGGGACGAACGATAACGTCGCCACCGGGGGCGCCAGGTACAGCACCCTTGATCAACAACAGGTTGCGCTCGGCATCGACGCGCACGACTTCGAGATTCTGCACAGTCACCTGCTCAGCACCCATATGACCGGACATTTTCTTGCCCTTAAAAACCCGACCTGGAGTCTGGTTTTGACCAATGGACCCTGGCGCACGGTGAGACAGCGAGTTGCCGTGGGTTGCATCCTGGGTAGCGAAGTTCCAGCGCTTGATAACGCCCTGAAAGCCCTTACCCTTGGATACACCAGTCACATCAACTTTCTGGCCAGCTTCAAAGCGCTCGACAGTGATAAGGGAACCGATCTCAAATTGCTCATCGATTCCATCCAAACGGAACTCCCACAAGCCGCGACCAGCTTCGACACCAGCTTTTGCATAGTGGCCAGCCACAGGCTTGGAAACACGAGAGGGACGACGACTGCCCGTAGCCACCTGCACCGCAGAATAGCCATCAGTCTCGTCATTTTTGACCTGAGTGACGCGATTGGGATCAACCTCAACCACGGTCACCGGAATAGACAAACCTTCGTCAGTAAAGACGCGAGTCATGCCGCATTTACGGCCGACAATTCCAACACTCATTTTTTAACCTCTTTGTGTACGGGGCTTTTACCCGCTATGGCCACCCATTTCAGAGCGTTACACACCCCCTTGCGGGGCTTTAGGCTTGGCGCGATCAGCCTAGGCTGATCTGTACATCAACACCTGCAGCCAAGTCCAGCTTCATCAGAGCATCCACGGTTTTGTCCGTAGGCTCTACAATATCAAGCAGGCGCTTGTGTGTGCGGATCTCATACTGATCACGCGCATCCTTGTTAACATGCGGCGAAATCAAAATAGTAAACCTTTCCTTGCGAGTCGGCAGCGGAATGGGGCCGCGAATTTGGGCACCGGTACGCTTTGCCGTCTCGACGATTTCCTGTGTCGAAGCATCAATCAACTTGTGATCAAACGACTTCAAACGAATTCTTATGCGCTGATTCTGCATTGAATCACAAACTCCACTGAGAACGATTAACAGCTTTTTGCTGATTAACCCGTCGAAAAAGGAGGCGAGATTTTAATTGCGCCCACCGGGTCTGTCAAGCAAATATTCGGGAATTAATAAAGTATTTTTGCTGCCACTGCATCACGGCTGGCAAAGCCAAAAAAGGGCTCCATACGAAGCCCCTTTTTAGCGGCGAAACAACCAGCTTACTCGATAATCTTGGCCACGACACCGGCGCCCACAGTACGGCCGCCTTCACGGATCGCAAAGCGAAGACCTTCTTCCATGGCAATGGGGGCAATCAGCGTCACCACCATCTGCAC
>JALOAH010000150.1 GCA_023228865.1 Porticoccaceae bacterium
TGGGAGATTTTTCCATATATCTGAGGCGGAAGGCGAAATTTATCCCTGGCGTTCTATGTGTGGTTTTAGTGTTGGTATCGGCAGCCGTAACTGCACAGCCTGTATATATTTTCGACATCCCCTCTCAGCGGGCAGATATAGCGCTAACAGCGTTTGCCCGACAATCGCAGTTGACACTGATCATCCCGTTTGATCTAGCCAAGGAAAAGCAGGCTAATAGATTAAAAGGATCGTACTCGATAGAAGAGGCTGTACATGTTCTTCTAAAGGGAACGGGGCTAGAGGCAATCATCAGCCATCGCGGTCAGCTAAAAATATCAGAAAAAGCTTCCTATGAAGGGGATGACATGAATAACAGAAATATGAGAACAGGTGGGTTTTTAGCTTTTATGGCGTCTGTTTTTGCTACAGCGCCGGGGGTGGCACAGGATAGGTCGGCCAATACACGAGCGATGACCATCGAGGAGGTGGTAGTTACGGCGCAAAGAAGGGAGGAGTCACTGCAGGAAGCGCCGATCTCGGTCTTTGTCATGGGTGCCAGCGATCTGGAAAACCAGGGCATACGTTCCATCACGGAACTAGGGGAGGGGTCGGTCCCAAACTTGCGAATCAGCCCATTTGGATCAGGGGTTTCAACGCATGTCATCACCGTCCGCGGTGTTTCCGCGCTTGATCCCGGGCAAATATCACGGGAATCGACCACGGGAGTTTATCTGGATGGGGTCTATCTGGGCCGTGCCCAAGGGCTTTCCATCGATCAGATGGATTTGGAGCGGGTAGAAGTCTTGAGGGGGCCTCAGGGAACACTGTTCGGTCGCAATGCGCTCGGTGGCGCCATCAGCTTGGTGTCGAAAAAGCCCAGTGGGGAGTGGGGTTTCCAGCAAACGGTGGGCGTTGGTAACTACGACGCTTTAAACAGTATCACGCGTATCGATTTACCGGAGATCGCCGGTGTAAGCGCCAAAATCGACTATTTGGTATCGGAGCGGGATGGCTGGGTGAAAAACCCAGCACGAGGACAGTCAGACTGGAGCGCGGTGGATAAGGAAGGGGGGCGTATCGCCCTATTGTGGCAGGCCGCGGATAACTTTACCGTGGAATATGCTTATGACAGATCACGTAGCGCACAAGTGTCTAATTATATGCATATCGATAGTCTGCTACCGGGTGCAGAAGCCTTTCCTGAAGGGGAGTTTCAACAACTTGAGTCCAGCCGCGTCAGCCGTGGGCGTACCGGAGCGCTGAACGAACCCAGTACTTCACGGGTGTGGGGACATACGCTGAATCTCAACTGGGATCTCAATGACCAACACACGCTGCGTTTGATCAGTGCTTACCGCAATCTCCGTCAAAGTCAGTTCAATTCGTTCGGGGGTGCGTTCTTCCGTCCAGGGCCGGCGACAGGCAATCTTTTTGGGCGCCTCAGTCTTGCCGAGGTTCGACAAGATCAGATCAGTCATGAATTTCAGTGGTTGGGGAACCTGGATCGTCTCGAGTTCGTGGCAGGCGCGTTTTACTTTAAAGAAAGTGCGCAGGATGCACAGTCGGATCCGTTTGGTAATCAATTGACCGCCAACGGTCCGATTGTACTGCCAGCCCCCTTGTATTCTCGTCCGGCGCCGGCAAGGGCCTCTGATGTGACATCGGAGAGCCAAGCATTGTTCGGCCAGGTAAAATGGACGCCAGGCGTCCTCAATGACAGGCTGAGTGTCACTGTAGGCGGACGTTACAATCGAGATGAAAAAGATGGTGCACGACGCCTGATCAACGGTGAAAGTGCTTTTTTGCCTTACAGCTACAAAGAAAATCGCTTCGACCCGGCAGTGACGGTTGCCTACGATTGGGCTGAAGGTGTAAATGCCTACCTGCGGTGGGGTACTGCCTACCGTGGCGGAGGGGTCAATAGTCGCTCGGTGGGTTTCAGCTCCTTTGATGCAGACGATATCGAGAGTTGGGAGCTCGGTCTTAAGTCAGAATTTTGGGATCGTCGCGCACGGCTGAACGCAGCGGTGTTTTATACCGAGTGGTATGACCAACAGATCGATGTGCCCCCACCCGAGACACCTTCCAATACGGAAACAATCAATTCGGACAAGACTGCCAGAATATCGGGGCTTGAGGTTGAGCTCAATGTCATCCCCATGGAGGGGCTGAGCTTGAACTTGGCTTACGGGTATTTGGATACTCCAGGCAAGGTCATGCAGTTAAATCCTTTTTCTCAAATAGAGCATCCGTTTTTCTCGGTCATGTCGCCACGCCATACCGCGTCATTTTCCGGAGAATATGAATTTCAGCCGACGACACTGGGAGTTTTCAAAGCGTATGTCGGCATGAAATACACGGATAAACAAGGGTTTATTGCGTCGCATTTCTCGCCAGCATCCGCTTATACACTATGGGATGCAAGGCTCACATTGAGTGACTTGCCTTTCCAGTCAGGCCGTGGTGCATGGCGTATTTCCTTGTGGGGCAAGAACCTTTTTGATAAGGAGTACGTCAATTATAGTGCCAGCAACCTTGCGCCAGCGCCATTGATTGATTCATTGATAGCGAGCTACGGTACGCCTCGCACCTTTGGCTTGATATCACCTATGATTATTGATGTTTGAGGCTGTAAATGTACTGATGATTTTTTGCAAACCATGGTCAGGATACTCCTGACCATGGTTTGCGGATATGGAGCTCTCTCCGAGGAGTATGTTTGCATTGCTATCAAACCTGCCTGATTCGATTAGTGAACCGGCTGCGTTCGGGTATGAGTCGATGTTTCGGGCTTAACATGAAATATCTGTATCTGGAGAGAATCTATGACACATAAAAAGGTGGCTTGTTATTTCATACGTATGGCGGTATCAGGGATTTTTCTGCTGATGCTCTCTCTTAATGCCTCGGCCAAAAACATACTGCTGACCAATGATGACGGGCTGACCAGTAATATTGTAGCGTTGTACTCGGCCCTGAAAGAGAGTGGGCACGATGTTATCGTTTCAGTGCCCTGCCAGGGCCAGAGCGGCATGGGTGCGGCGATCCTGTTCCTGAAGCCCATTAAACCCTTGCCAGAAGCCTGCCTGGGTCGTGCAGCACTCTCAGGCGATCCTGGTGTGGGGCCTGTGACCAAGAAGGACGAAAACTTTTCTTACACCGATTTTTACTATGTGAATGGTACCCCGGTCATGGCTACGTCCTATGGGCTGGATGTGTTGGCACCTAAACGTTGGGGTGGCGCTCCGGATCTGGTGCTTTCGGGCCCCAATGAAGGACGTAATACAGGGCCAATGATTAATGCTTCTGGTACCGTAAGTAATGTCCAGTTTGCCGCTGCTCGTGGTATCCCTGCTATTGCTCTTAGTGCCGGCATGAACACGGCGGGAAAGGAGGAGAGTGATGGGAATATTGTCAATAATCCATTGTCAGTTGTGGTGGCTGAGTTGAGCAATACCCTCGTGAGCCATTTGGAAGGCAGTTCTGATGGTGATGCGCTATTGCCGGAGAGTCTGGCCCTTAATGTTAATTTTCCCGATGATGTGAGTCATGATACCGCTTGGCAATTGACAAGAATCGGCACCTATAACGAGTATACCCTGGCATTTTCTGAAGACCTTTCCCAGGATTCTTTTGCCCGTTCTTACGGGCTGGCTGAGCAGCCTTATCCTGGATTCACCATAGCGTACAACTCGACTGCTCCAACGCAGGAGCAGATTGATAATGAAGCCTATGTAGCCCAGAATGCGATATCCGTATCAGTAATGCAGGTTTCATTCGGCACGGAGAAAGCCGAACACGACTGGCTACGGTCGCGATTGAGTGAGTTGCTCGAATAAGTGCGATCGCAAGGGGTACTGTGTACTGCCGTTAGCTGGTCGTTGATAAAGATATAAATTCAGCCGGCCAGGTCTGCGGGTTTGCGAGGCTGATTTGTGCCAGCAGGCTAATGTAAAAGGTGCTCCATCTTGGTGGAGCAGGCCGGTAGAGAGTTGGCAGTCAGGGAACAGCTTGAATCACAATTACAAGGGTGGGTTGAATGTTGGAGCAATGGTTTGAGAATAAGGTGGTGCTGGTTACTGGCGCTGGTTGCGGGATAGGGCGTGCGGCAGCATTGCTCTATGCCCGACGGGGGGCGAAGGTGATCGCCACAGATATCAACCTGGCCATGGCGCAAGAAACAGCTGATATGATTGCCCACGATAGTGGACAAGCTATTGCTTGCGATGGCGATGTAGCTGACGAAGCCGTAGTAGCGGCCTTTGTTAAGTTGGCAGTGGATACCTATGGCCGACTCGATTGTGCCTTCAATAACGCAGGTATCTGTCTTTCAGAAGCAGATGCTCGTTGGGATGCGGAGACAGCAAGAAAGACTATTGAAGTAAACCTGATGGGCGTGATGCACTGTATTCGCCATGAAGTGCCAGCAATGTTGTCAGGAGGAGGGGGGACCATTGTCAATACAGCATCACTGGCCGGCTTCATTGCTAATCGCACATCGTTTCAGCCCTCTTATACGGCAAGTAAGCATGCAGTGATAGGGATTACACGATCGGCGGCTTTGCAATATGCACGGCAGAATATACGGGTCAATGCGTTGTGCCCCGGTACGACACGGACGGCAATGATCGAAAAGGTTATGGAAACCTCACCTCAGTTGCAAGAAGTGATGGAGAATATTTCCCCCATGGGGCGTATGGCAAGCCCGCAAGAAATGGCTGAAGCAGCAATTTGGCTGAGCTCAGACAAGTCCAGTTTTGTCAATGGACACGCCCTGGTAGTAGACGGTGGCAGCCTCGCAGAGTGATGCCGCGAAAGCCTGTGAAATGTCAATTTCTGCTCAACTGACTATCTAATCAAGTAACTAAAGAAAGGGTCGAACGGCATTTTAGGCGACTACGTTGTGAAGCGTTAGCTGGAGGGTAGCCCTTAGGGTTGTCCAGGCTTTAACCAGGCAAGGTCACCGGTTGATTAGCCACTGCTCAAGCCGGTAGAAAATTCTTGGATGATGTATGACCCAGCCACCGAAATAGCCGATAGAGCTGCCGAGCATGATATCGATCAGCCGCGCTAGTATTAGCTGCTCAGTGTTGATAGAGGCCTCGGTGGAGTCTGCAAATATCACCGTCAAGGGAGTAATAAAAATAACGGCCAACCCATAGTTGCGTGTTACCAAGGCCTCAATCAGGAAGCTCAGCAGCATGATGAGGCCAGCGAGTACCCAGACGTTCGGTGATAGTGAAAAGATTACCCAGGCTAGTCCCATCCCGATAATCGTTCCACCTATCCTGTGCACGTTGCGGTGCCAGACGGCGCGGAAAGTGGCACCTTGCAGAATAGCCGCAGTTGATATGGGTACCCAGTACGGATTATCCAGTGGCATCATGAGTGCCATAAGGTAGCCACCGCCAACAAACAGGCTGATGACTGCTGCTTCAAGAGTAATCGCAGCAATGCGGTGGTCTCCTGCCGCGCTCTGCTGTGTGGGTCTGGCACTTTTGGAAAGTACTTGGGCAAGACTGTAGATAAGCGCCAGAAAACAGGCTCCCATGCAGCCAAAGAGTAAAATACCGGTTCTCTCTGCGGCGAGTGTTAAATCAAAAGGAAGGGTTCTTGCCATGCAGGCGACAAGAATAAAAAAGAAACTTCCCGGTGGGGGCAGTGAGTAAAACCTGCAGGTTAGCGTGACCAAAAAAACAGTGAGAGCGAGGGTTCCAGCAGACAGGTAGGGGTTGAAACTGGTCAATATACCAAGGGAAAAACTTACCGCAAAGCCGCATGAGCACACTACCAGAGTCATCATTCGGCGGGCAATGTGCGTCTGCTGCATATAGAGGATAACAAGACCACCCATGCTGGCAATGACGGAAGATGAAAAGTGATTTAGCCAGGCACCGACCAGGACCGGCAGCCCCACGGCCATTGATGCGACGACAAGAAACCCCCAGGAGCGTTTGTTATCGCTCAGAGCTAACAATAGCTTGATGTGCTCCCAAAGCCGAGGCCGTTCAGTGGAGCGGGGATCTGTTTTTGGCAAGGTCAATCCTCGGTCAAGGTAGCCAAAGTGGGCGACTTGTAATCTCGTTGAGTTAACAGCGAAAATAATAAAATCGCTGGTTGGCCATCATAAACTACTTGTTATTAGAAACGGTTACCTACTTTTTTCCTAGTTAACCCTGTGTTCAGGTTTGCACCGTTGAGCCGAGTATAGCCTTACCGCCGTCAGTGAGGAGCTGACCTGAACAGGGTAGCCGTGGAGTCGATACCCCCCTTCGGGTTATCATTCCGCCCCCTATGGCATCCGGCCCACGACAACAGCCAGAGAACGGAGTTTTCATGATCATCAAGCCCAGAGTCCGCGGTTTCATGTGCATCACCAGCCATCCGGCGGGATGCGAGCAGAATGTGCGTCAGCAGATTGCCTATGTCAAAGCGCAGCCGCCGGTGAACAATGGTCCCAAGCGCGTGCTGGTGATCGGCGCCTCCACTGGTTATGGGTTGGCGGCCCGCATCACTGCGGCATTTGGTGCGGGTGCGTCGACGCTCGGCATCTTCTTTGAGAAGGAGGGCGCCGAGGGCAAGCCCGGCACCGCAGGCTGGTATAACTCGGCCGCCTTCCACAAGTGCGCCGAGGAGCAGGGGCTGTATGCCAAAAGCATCAACGGTGACGCCTTCTCCGATGAGATCAAGGACAAAACCATCG
>JALOAH010000046.1 GCA_023228865.1 Porticoccaceae bacterium
CGTAGCTCAGCATCCGCAGCGCCAGGGATTCGCAGAGTGATGGCAATCCGGGTGGGACTTCGTAGCGCATAAAGCCGGTATCGTCGGCTCGGCTGACCCGGGCGGCGATTCGTTGCAGCTCCTGTCCGGGGAAGTAGCTCTCGTGGGGTAGGGCCGCCCCCAGTTGCACCATGGTCTTGCTGCCAGTGGCCTGGATCAAATCCAGCGCCAGTCGCTGGCGCTTCACCAATATCGGCTTCAACTGGGCCTTGGCCGGGCTTTTTACCAGTTGTGCGGCGTCTTCGCCGCGCCATTTGACGAAGAACCCTGAGCGCGGAACCGCTTCGATCATGCCCTGGTTTTCCAATAGCTTCTGCGCCTGGAGGACAGTATTGATGCTGACAGCATGGGTTTCCGCCAGCACACGCGTTCCGGGAATTTTTTCTCCTGGACTGTAGCGTCCTGCCTGGATCTCCCTGGTCAGCTGGTCGGCGAGCTGCTCGTAGCGATGGAGTTGAAAGCGTGGTGCGTCCAAAATCTGTACCCGTTTAAATTGATATAAACTGTATCTGTACCCTTTCCTTGGAAAGATTACACTGTCTGCATTGCTCCCTCAATAGCCTGAATCCGATGAGCCCATCAATGGCATCGTTATCTTTCAGACGGTACGGGAGCGTCAACTCTGTGAGGTGATATCGGATGCAGGCCCAACCCATGTGTCATACAAAAACGAAGTACTCTTGCTGGAAGAATGGTGAGCTGGTGAGCGCTGACCAGGCGGTTGTTTCGATCTATGATCACGGTTTGCTATACGGTGACGGCTGCTTCGAGGGGCTGCGTTTTTATCACCGGTGCCCCTTCCGGTTGGATCGTCACCTGGCGCGGCTGCGGCGCTCCCTCAGTGCTCTGGCGATCGCTATCCCTTATACCAATGACACCCTTGCAGAAGCGGTCATGGCCTGTATTACTGGCTCGGGCATGGAAGATGGCTACCTGCGGATTTTGGTGACCCGAGGTGAGGGGGATATGGGGCTGAACCCCCGCAATTGCACCGCGCCCAATGTATTTATCATTCCCGCGTCACTGTCGTTGGTCAGTGATGAAAGCCGGCGCCAGGGGGTTAGCCTGATCACCAGCAGTATCAAGCGAGCAGTCGGTACAGGTCTGGATGCAAGGGTCAAATCTCTGAATTACCTGCATTCGGTTCTGGCCAGGGCGGAAGCGAATGCCGCCGGAGTTGATGAAGCCATCTTGCTAAACCAGTTTGGTCATGTGGCCGAATGCAGCGCCGAGAATATCTTTGTCGTCAAGGCGGGATCGCTGCTAACGCCGCCAGTTCAGGACGGTGCATTGGAAGGAATTACCCGAGAAACCCTGTTGGAGCTGGCGCCTCAACAAGGACTGGAGGCTCGCGAGCAGTCCCTCACCAGCTACGATCTTTACACTGCCGAGGAGTGTTTTATCTGCGGCAGCGGTGCGCGGTTGATTCCAGTTAAAACAATCGATGGTCGGCAGATCGCCCAGTGTCCTGGGCCTGTATATCAGCGGCTGTCACTGGCCTACCAGGCATTGATTGATGACGAATGTGGGGAGAAAAGACAATGACCTTCGACTTGGCCAGCTACGCCAACACCATGGCTCGCTACAACCAGTGGATAAATGGCAGTCTGTATTCGGCCGCAGCGACCTTGCCCCCTGAGCAGCGCCGGTCGGAGTGCGGCCTGTTCTTCGGCTCCATCTACAACACCCTCAATCACTTGCTGGTCTGCGACCTGATGTGGCTGGCCCGATTCAAAAGCGAGCCCGTCACAGTGAAAAGCCTGACCCAGGAGCTGTTCGGCGATTATGCCCAGTTGCGACAAGCCCGGGAGCAAACTGACAAGGACATTATTGCCTGGGCACAAAGCCTTGCGTTATCCCCACCGCCCGAACGGTTGAACTATGTCAGTTTGTCGAGCAATACCGAGCGGAATGTGGACTTCGCTCAGGCTATTGTGCATTTCTTCAATCACCAAACCCACCATCGTGGACAGGTGACAGCGGCGCTGTCCCAACAAGGCGTAGACTTCGGGGTGACAGACTTGATCTTTATGCCGGAGGAGAATTGACGACATTGATCCCTTTCACTTTTGGTTTTATTCATCATTTTCGAGAGACAGGCATCGAACAAAACGCAGTAAATTTTCAAATAAAAAATTAGGTAGGGAGTTAAATGGTGGAAGCGAAAGATACAGGCTATGAATCCACGACACTCGAGAGTTTTGGCCGCCAAGCGGTGATGCAAACCCTGGAGGCGGAGCTGAGTATTCAGGGGCCAGGAACCGTCTCCATCCGCTTTCCCTTCCAATCGCGGTTTACGCAACAGAACGGCTATATCCATGCAGGCATTGTCGCCACTATCCTGGACAGCGCCTGTGGCTATGCCGCATTTACCCTGATGCCACAGGGGGCGGATGTGCTCACCGTGGAATTCAAGGTCAACCTGTTGCGCCCTGCCAAGGGGGATCACTTTGCCGCGAAGGCAACCGTGGTCAAGCCAGGCAAAACAATTTCTGTGGTGGAAGCTGCGTTGTACAGCTCGGAATATGGCGAAGAAAAGCCGGTAGTGACCATGACGGCAACTATCATGACAATGTTGCAATCTTCAAAAATTAAGGAGTAGGCAGGAAAGGATAATGAATGGCTACACAACCCCCGACCTAAACCACAGCGCGTTGATCAGCATCGATGTACAAAACGACTTTGTGCTTGATGATGCCCCCGCCCGCATTCCAGGCACGCTGGAAGCGGTTCCGGCAATGAGAAGGGTGATTCAGTCGTTTCGAGACAGCGATTTACCGGTTATCCATGTTATCCGCTTGTACCTGCCGGATGGCTCCAATGTGGACTTATGCCGCCGTGCTGCCGTTGAGCGAGGAGCCCGTATCGCGATACCGGAAAGTGACGGTGCTGAGCTTGTTGCATCATTGAAGCCCAATAGTGATACCCGCTTGAATGCCCAATTATTGTTGTCGGGTGGTGTCCAGGAAATTGGTCGCAATGAGTTTGTTTTTTTCAAGCCCCGGTGGGGCGCCTTTTACCAGACAGGACTGGAAAATTTCCTGCGAGGGCGAGGTATCAATACCTTGGTGTTTCTGGGTTGTAACTATCCCAATTGTCCCCGCACCAGTATCTACGAGGCCAGTGAGCGGGATTTCAAGGCTATGCTGGTCACGGATGCGATTTCTCAGCTCTATCCCAAGGGAGAAGAAGAGATGAAAAATATTGGCGTGACACTCTGCTCCTCCGAAAATCTGGGCCAGTTGTTACCGGCATCCATTTGTAAAAAATGATTTGGCGGAGTCAGCATGAGTGGGTACTACGGGTGAACGAACATTAAAGTGGAGTGGCGGTGTGATCGTGCCGGAGAAATACATCCCGTCATTTGTGAGTGTCAATACTGCACAGCCCATAATGCCGCAGCATAGTGCCCTGGAAACCGGTGATCGAACAGCGATTGGGGTAATCCCTGTCGGCGGTGGTTCGGGGCAGTGGTGTCAGTTGGGAAGTCGGTCGGCAGCGGGGGCACGGCATTGGCTAATCATCCATGAACCGATGCACTCAAGTATCCAGTGGTCTCCAAAGAATGACCTGAATTTTCTAGCGCTGTGATTTGCCTGCTAATCCTTCGGGTTGTAAGAACCCGGAGGATTAGCAATTTATCAACGGCTGTTTTTCGAAGCGCGCCGGTTGAAATGGACCACCAGAATGATAGGAATCCCCAAGGCCAGCCAGGAAATTCCATCGAACACACCGTCACCCACCAGGGCCGCAATCAAGCCAATAAAACTGATCACGCCAACCCAGAAGGGCACCGCAAAAATCTGCCACAACGTGCGTCCATTGGTGTTCATCGGGCTATCTCCTGCATGCCTCCTCCTGTTTCCACTTCGGCGATGTGCTGGCGCACCGGGCTCTTGCGTCTTCCCCACCATAGGTACAGGCCACTCACCAGGACGACGATGGTGATGATATCGAGAATGGCCCAGATGATTTTTAGCGGCAGACCGCCGTAATCGCCAAAGTGAAGAGGCTGTGAGAGCAACAGCCCCTGAATATACCAGGGCATGGAGCGGGAATCAGTCAATGCCCCGGTCTGTGCATCCACCAATGCTGGTTGCAGCAGTCGTGATGTGACAGGCGTCTTGCCGTTCATGAAGACGGCGTAATGGTGCAGGCTGGAAAACATTGTGCCAGGGTAGGCAACGAAGTTTACCTCCATATCCGATACCGCCTTCCGTGCGGTTTCCATGGCGGTCTCAAGAGACCCCAATTCCGTGGCTGGCGGCAGGTCTTTGTAAGGGGCGACCATTTCCGCAAGCTGGTCCTGCTGCCAAACTCCCAGCAATACCTGACTCAGGGTGTTGATGCTGCCTGTAATACCAACCACCAGCGCCCAGACGAGGGTGACCACGCCCAGCAGGTTGTGAAGGTCAAGCCATTTGAGCCGTGAACTCCTGTCCTTGCGGACAGTGCCAAAATCCAGCTTGCGCATAAACGGCGCATAGAGCACCACACCCGACACGATGGCAACCACGAACAACAGCCCCATGAAACCCAGAAACAACATGCCCGGCAGGCCCGCGAACATGTCCACGTGGAGTTTGAACATGATGTACATAAAGCCTTCATCCGCCGCCGGCTCATCCAGAACCTTGGCGGTGCGGGAATCGACCACCACAAAATTATTCTCGTCTGGTGGTGCCTCCATGGAACTGGCCATGGAAACAAGGGTGAGGTTGGGATGGTGGTCAGCGTCCCAGAACATATAGCGAATCACATTGTCGGGGCGCTGTAGACGAGCCGCCTCTGCGATACGATCCATACTGGTAGCGGGTAACTCGGGCGACATTTCCGGCGCTTCAACTTCATCCATGAGATAGTGCTCGATTTCCTCATGGAATATGAGCGGCAAACCGGTGACGCACAACATCAGCAAAGACAGTGTGCAAACAAGGCTCGTCCACTTGTGAATCAGATACCAGGATTTAATCGACATCATCTCTCTCCACCGTTACCGGAATCAAAAATCCACCGTCGCCGATACGAGCAGGGTTCGCGCCTCTCCCAGATGCAAATAGCCGGCAGTGGCCACACCCCAATAGGATTCGTCGAACACATTCTCGACAGTGGCTCGCAACACCACGGGTTTGTTACCAACGGCCAGCTGATAGCGGGCGCCAACATCGGTGCGAACCCAATCGTCAACCTCCTGGGTATTTGCCTGGTTCACATATTGTTCCCCGGTGTAGACCACCCTGGCGTGCAGTGTTAGACCGGTGAGGAAGGGTGTCTCCCATTCGCCCCGCAGATTTGCCTGGAGTTCGGGCACGCCGATGCCTTCCTTGCCCTCGGTTGCCGGATTGCTGGTATTACTCAGCTCGGAATCCATCCAGGCCAAACCGGCGTTGAGGCGTACAGAGGGTAGGGGTTCACCGAACAGGGTCAATTCCAGGCCGCGATGGCGCTGCTCACCGTTGACGGAAAAAGTGTTGCCAACGCGGACGCCGCTGGGTTTGTCAAACTCATACAGTGCGACGGAACCGTACAGCGTTCCCCAATCAATCTTGATGCCAATTTCTTTCTGTTTGGATTCCAGGGGAGGAAAGACCTCGCCGGGGTTGGTAAGGGTAGGATCGTTGGGCGCACTCGGCCCCTGGCTGAGTCCTTCGATATAACTGGCGTAGAGGGACACATTCTCCCCGGGCTTGATCACAATGCCTGCAACTGGCGTGGTTGCATCTTCATCGTAGCCCGCACCCGATGGCTGGCCGGTGACAAAGTTGAAGTTCTGTACCTCCACTTGCTGGCGCCGCGCCCCCAAGGTCAGCTGGACGCGTTCATCCATAAAGGACAGGGTGTCGGCAAACGCGTAACTGGTTAGTAGCGTCTCGTTATATCGGTTCAGGTTTGGCTCAATACCTTCGCGGCTGACGTGAGTGAGCGTTACAGGCTGGTAGAGATTGGCTCCCTGGAATGGAAAGCCCGTGTAAAAGAAGATATCCGCGTTCTGCTCCACCCGGGTGTAGCCCAGCGTCCATTCGTGGGTGACAGGCCCTGTGGCGAAGTTGCCCAGGGCGCCAACCTCGTTGGATGTGGATTCAACATTGAATATCTGCCAGGCAGGCGCGTAGAGGTAATCCCCGGATTCGTTGCTCAACAGGGGGTTGCCGGTCAGGGAATCCATGCTGCTGTGGCGCTCCCCAGAACCGGCGTAAACGGTCACGGCATCTGTAACGTCGAATTCCATGCGGGCGACAGCGGAAAAGTCCTCCATATCCAGATCGCCCCATCGCCCTGGATAACTGGTTTCACCGCCGGGAGGTGACGGAATGTCGATGATGGCGGGATCGAGAGAAAACTGACGCACCACGCCGTCGATCACCTGATTCTGATGGAGAATATCCGCCGACAACCGCAATGCTCCCTTGTCGTAATCCAGCCCCATGGAAAACACTTTCTCACTGGTGGATTGAAAGTCCACAGTGGAGTCGCCACTACGCGACGCGGCATTGAGGCGCACGCCGAGTTCGTCTTCATCGCCAAACCGCCGGCCCACATCCAGATGACCGCCGTAGATAGAGTCGGAGAGGTATTCCGCAGTTACTCGTGTCAGTGGTTCCGCTCCGGCCCTCTTGGGGGCGATATTGATCGCACCGCCCACATTGCCGCTGGGCGGCATACCATTCAGCAGGGCGCTTGGGCCTTTCATAACCTCGACCCGCTCCGCCATCTCGATGGGCACACGGAAGTAGGGCATCAGCCCGAATATGCCATTGAGGGCAACATCCTGGCTGGCGACGGGGAAACCCCGTATGGTGAAATCCTCGTTGATATTGGTGCGCGCGCTGGCGCTTCGAACCGATGGTTCCTCGATTAACACATCGAGAATACTCCGCGCCTGTTGATCCTGAATGGCCGCTTCCGTATAGCTGGTTACACTGAAGGGCGTTTGCATAATATCCGTATTGCCCAGCATGCCAAGCCGGGCGCCGCTGGCCACATGACCACCGGCATAGGCTTCCGGTAAAACTGCCCTGGTACTAATCGATGTGGCACTGACTTTTACCGGTGGCAAGGTCTGTACATCCCCGTCGGCTTCAGCCGTTATCACGTAGCCTTCCGGGGCTTTTCTTGCCTGAAGCCCGCTATTGGCAAGCAATGCGGCGATGCCCTTCTCAAGGGTGTAGTTGCCCTTCAATCCGGCCGTTGTTTTATCCTCGGCAATAGAAGCCTCGAAGGACAAAGCCACCCCGGCCTGTCGCGCGAGCTGGTTCAGGGCTCTGGTCAGTGATCCGGCGGGAAGGTCAAGGCTGAGAACAGCAGTGGGCTGGGTTTGCTGGACAGGCTCTTGGGCATTGGCCAGCAGTGGATTTACTGAGGACACCGTTCCAGCCGCTACCAGTGCAAAGGTACAAAGGCCACTCATAAGAGCCTGCCTGGGGGTTCGACTACGCATACTGACTCCTTTTTAGCCGCCGTGGCGGGGCATTCAAATGGGATAATCAGTAGTGATGACGAGCGAATTGGCAAACGGGATAAAAGAATCTCTATTTTTTTGAAACCACCGTCAGTAATGGCGAGTAGTGGACGATCTCTACAGGCAAGCTGCGGGCGAGCACCGCCAATGCCCGCTCTGGATTATCCAGTGGGGACACACCGGATACATTGAAGCGCGCCAACTCGTCGTGGTTCACACGGATAACCCCCCAACGGTAGCGACCGATCTCATCCAGCACTTTCACCAGGGGCTGATTTTCGACAACCAGGGTGCTGGCGTTCCAATCGTGCTCAAAGCCTGGGTCAACGGGTTCAGGGGTGGCTACGCCGTTATGTCCTACGGTGGTGCGCTGTCCCGCTCCCAAGCGTTCACAGTGGTGGCGCTCGGCTTCCCGCAGAGTACACGCCTCCACACGGGATTCCAGTACCGTCACCTCGGTCGCATTGCCCCGGTCATACACGCTGTAACGGGTGCCTAACGCGGTCGCTGTGCCATGCCTGCTAACAACCCTGAGTGGCCGTTCAGGGTCACTGGCCACACTGAGGTTTACTTCGCCCTGCAGCAATCGAATCCGCCGTTCACCCGCGGAATATTCCACGTTGATGGCAGAGAACGAGTTGAGAACCACGCGGCTCTGGTCCGGCAGGACAACCGTTCGTTGTTCTCCCAGGCCAGATCTGTGATCCGAGAGCAGGTAATCCAGCGATAAATAATGCGCCAGGGTGACACCAGTGGATACAGGCCGATAGCTTTGCATAACGGCGACCAGGCCTGATAGCACAATCAACAGCCCGCAAGTGACGATCACGGCCAGTTGTCGCTGGCTTTGCTTGTCGTCGTTTTCATCGTCAAGGGCCTGCCGGAGAGCCTGCCGGGCCGGCGCGGAGGCGGCCGGGTCGAAACGACCCCACACGGCAGCCAGTTCTTCATAGGCTCTGGCATTCTCCGGATCAGTTACCCAAGTGGTGAACAGGCGTCGATCCTCTTCATCTACTTCCCCGGAGTGCAGCGCCACATGCCACTCGGCAGCCTGTTGTAACAGCTCATCCCACACGTGCCCACGGGCTTGATCCCCGGCAATAGTGCTCATCTTTAATGACCCTCTGTCTGCACAATACGGTGGCAATGGAGCATCGCGGTGGCGATATACTTTTTTATCGAGCTTTTCGATACGTCAAGACGGTTGGCAATCTCCCCGTGTTTCATGCCGTCCAACCGATTCATCAGGAAGGCTTCCCGGCATATTCGTGGGAGTCCTTCCAGCATCCGGGCGATGACAATCAAGGTTTCGCTGATCAGCGCCAATTCCTCGGCGGATGGCGCTGCCATAACCTCACCCTGGTGAAAAGCATGGGTTTCAAGGTAGGCCTGCTCGATCTTGCGCCGTCGAGCCGCGTCTATCATCAACCGCGACGCGGTGGTAACCAGCAGCGCCCTGGGTTCCTCCACATTTCGCACACCGCTGAATGAGAACAGACGCACGAAGGTGTCCTGAGCCATATCCGCCGCCTGGTGCGGGCAACGCAGCTTCTTGCATAACCAGTTCAGCAACCAGCCATGATGGTCGATGTACATGGCATCAAGGATGCGGTGGGCGTCTGTGTCTACGGTTGGCATAATCTTTCTGTAAAAGTCGAGGATCCGTATTGTTGTGAATCAGGGAGCGGCTATATTTTGACAAATGTAAACGAGAATCATTATCATATCAATACTCTGCTTAGATTCCCTCAACTCACTCACTGGGATTACCCGCCGATGTTCGATCAGATTACAACGCTGGAAACACCACGCCTTCGGCTACGCCAATACGCCAATGGCGGCGGGAAGACTACCCTGCGTTCGCACAACTCAATGGAGACTCCTCCGTGATGAAGTACCTGCCGGCGCCACTATCCGAGATTGAAAGCGATGCCATGGCCAACAAATGCCGGTCATTGATATCCAATCTGGGTTGGGGCTTCTGGGCCACAGAGGTGAAAGCCACCGGCGAATTTATCGGCCTGGTGGGGTTGAACACCTGCAAACCGTCGTTGCCGTTTTCACCTTGCGTTGAGGTTGGCTGGCGGCTGGCGAAACAGCACTGGGGCAATGGCTATGCAACGGAGGGGGCAACGGAAGCATTGCGGTTTGCGTTCAACACCCTGGAATTGGGGCAGGTAGTTGCTTTCACAGTGCCTGGCAATAACCGTTCCTGGGCTGTCATGGAGCGAATCGGCATGAGCAATACCGGTCAAAACTTCCTTCATCCGGATCTCCCGGAGGATCACCACCTGTCCGAACATGTGTTGTATAGGGTGACGCGGGAGGATTGGCAGAGATTCATTGGTCGTCAGGGGCAGGAGTATCCAGCTCCCTCTGGGAATGTCAGGGCGTAACGCAAGTAGCGCTCTTGCTATACCAGATAATACTGATTATCATTTGCGTTCACAGTTAGAAAGCTAACCTCATGGGCCAGCAATACGCACAGGACATTGATGCAGCCAACTACGACCGGGCACTCTCCCCGGATGTCGGCTGTCTCTACCGGGAACACCAGCCCTGGCTACTCAATTGGCTGAAGGGCAAGCTTGGCTGCCCTTTTGATGCCGGTGACCTGAGCCAGGATACCTTCCTGCGTCTGCTTTCCACGGATATCAGTGCGCTAAGGGAACCCCGCGCCTACCTGCTGGTGATCGCCAACCGCCTGCTGATCAACCGCTACCGGCGCAATAAAGTGGAATCAGATGTTCTCCAACAGGTGGCCCACCTGATGGAGAGCTGGGATGAAAAAGGCCCCGCCGAAATTGTTGCCGCCCGCGACCTGCTCCACCGGGTGCTGCTGATGTTGACCGAGGAATTGCCCGAGAAACCCCGCAGGGCGTTTCTGATGGCGCGGATCGACGGCAAGAGCTACCGCCAGATCGCCAGGCGGCTCAAAGTGTCGGAAAGCAGCGTCAAACAATACATCTCCAGGGCGCTTATACATTGCCATAAGCGGCTGTATGACGAACTCGGGGAATATCAGTAATGGCGGGGGAGGGCATCACCACAGACATCATCCGCGAGCAGGCCGCCGACTGGCTGGTACAACTCGACGGCGAGCCAACCCCGGATCAACGGCAGGCCTTCCAGGGCTGGCTGTCCCGGGATAACCGGCACCGCCGGGTTTTCGAGCAGATGGAGCGGTTGTGGCTTGCCGCCAGTCCCCCAAAAAACGCCTCCCATTTCAAACCCCTGCTGTCGGTGACGGGGCTTGTCCTGCTTGCCGCGCTGCTGATTTTCCAGCTGCCGTGGCACTACTGGCAGGCGGATTACCGCACGGCCATGGGCGAAATCCATACCCTCACCTTGCCCGATGGCAGCAGCGTAACCCTGGACAGCAACAGCGCTATCGACGTGGCATTCGACCAGGAACAGCGCCGCATAGAACTGATCCGGGGCGCAGTGCTGCTGGAGGTCAGCAAGGACCCGCAACGCCCCATGGTGGTAGCCGTGCCCGAAGGAACCGTACAGGCACTGGGCACCCGCTACAGCGTCCGCCGGGGTGACGACCACAGCGTGGTCAGCGTTTACGAATCTCAGGTGCAAGTCAGCACCGCCGACCAACAAACCACCCGTGTCGTGGAGGCTGGTCAGCAAGTGCGGCTCCAGGCTGAATTCATTCAGATGTTGGCGGGCGACCTGCCCGCCTACCCGGACTGGTCTCGCAAACGCCTGGTCTTTCAGGATGCACCGATGTCGGAGGTCGTTGCCCGCCTCGGTCACTACCACCGTGGCCTGATTCATCTCCATAGCAGCGCCGACAATCGCCGATTTACCGGCGCGCTGCCCGCCGATGACTCGCTGGCGGCGCTTGATCTGCTGGCGGACAGCATGAACCTGGAGCAGCGCTGTTTCTCACCCTATGTTGTTTATCTCGCCGCGGCGGACCAGCCATGACTGACGTTGCTGGTTTGGACGCCCACCGGGCAGACCACCTGTATCGCCACCACCACGGCTGGCTGCACAACTGGCTCAGCCGTCGTGTGGGTTGCCGGGAGCTGGCCGCCGACCTTGCCCAGGACACTTTCCTGCGCCTGTTGATAAAACCGCGCTCAGTGGACAATATCGACAGCGCCCGCGGCTACCTGCGCACCGTTGCCGATCGCCTGTGTATCGATATGTGGAGACGCAAGGCGGTTGAGCAGGCATGGCTGGAAGTGCTGGCGGCGCGGCCAGAAGAAGTGGATATTTCCCCGGAAGACCACGCCATCATCATTGAAACCTTCTGCGAACTGGACGACATGCTTCGCCGGTTGCCTGAAAAGGTCGCACGCGCCTTTCTTCTTGCCCAGCTCGATGGGCTCACCTACAAGCAGATCGCCGCCCGCATGGACGTATCCGAGCGCACCATCAAAACCTGGATGGCTCGCGCCATGCTGGAGTGCGTGCTGATCGAGGCGCGGCATCAGGAGGCGGTGCGCTGATGGCGGAACGCACCGTGCCCGACCACGCCATCCTGCAACAAGCGGCGGAATGGTTTGCGACGCTGTCGGATGACGACATTACGGAACAGGATCAGACCCGGTGGCGGGCGTGGATAAACCAAAGTACCGAACACCAACAAGCCTGGCACTATGTGGAGCGGGTCGGCCAGCGTTTCCAGTTGGCGCAACAGAGCGCGGGCACAGAGGGCGTTGGAAGAATTCTTAACTCCAGCCGCGCCGAACGCATTAGCCGGCGCAAGGCGCTGGGGGGCGGCCTTGCCTGCATGGCGGCCTTGATCAGTTGGCGTTACACACCGCTGTCCGCAGTCACCCAACAGGTGGTTGATAGCTGGACGGCGGATCACCACACCGCCACCGGTGAAACCCGCCAGCTCACCCTCGCCGACGGTGGGCAGCTATGGCTAAACACAGCGACTGCCGTGGATGTCAATTACAACGACAGCGTACGCCAGATCAGCCTCCGCACCGGCGAAGTTCTGATCCAAACCGGCAAGGATTCCCTCAATCGCCCCTTTGTCGTCAACACCCGGCAAGGGCAACTGCGCGCGCTGGGCACCCGCTTTAGCGTTTGGCAAGGGGAGGGCAGCACCCTTCTTACCGTCTACGAGGGCGCGGTGGAAATCAAAACTATCGAAGGCCGTAGCCGTACCTTGCAGGCTGGTGAGCAAGCCCTGTTTAGCACCAGTGGCATAGGCCAAGTGGAAAAGGCGCAGCGCTCACGGGCCACCTGGAGCCAGGGCCTGATCGTCGCGGACAACATTCCGCTTCGGGAACTGGTGGCGGAACTGGGTCGGTATCGCCACGGCTACCTGGGTGTTGATCCATCGGTGGCCGGCCTGAAAGTGATGGGCACCTATCCGGCTGACAAACCTGATCATGCCCTCGCCATGCTGGAGGACGCCCTGCCCATACGCATCAACCGATTGTTGCCCTGGTGGGTAACGCTCGAACCCAGCCACTAAATCCGTATCTGATTACAAAAAAACTCACCTTAAGACTTCCCTTTTTTTGGCTCGCCCGTGTAAGGGTAAGAACCAGAAACTTTAGCCTTTGAGGGAGTCTTGAAAATGCCGTTCACTTTTGTGCCCAAACCCGAGGGAAAACCCACTCACACACCGGGTAAAAGTGCCCGCAATACCAGTGCGCTGGCCCTGGCCATTCATATTGCCTGCACCGGGCTTGTCGGATCCGCCGCCGTCACACTGCCCATGCTGTTGTCGAGCCACGCCAATGCTCAAAGCAATGTGGAATCACAGGCACGCATGGCCTTTGATATTCCCGCAGGCTCCCTGTCCGCAGCTCTGAACCGTTTTGCGGAGCAGACGGGGTTGTACCTGAGTGGCGCCGGAGAGCTGACAAACAACAAAACCAGCAGCGGCCTCAAGGGGGAATACACTGTTGCCGAGGGCCTGCAGCAGTTGTTGGCGGGGTCGGGGATTAGGTTTCGGTTTAGTGGTGAAAATACGGTTACTTTGATGGGAGAAAGTGAAGGGGTGACCACATTGCCGCCCGTGAAGGTGAGTGCGGATGCTTCTGAAGAATCAGCCTACGGGCCCGTAGCAAGCTACACCGCGACACGTAGCGCAACGGCCACTAAAATGGATATCGCAATAATTGACACCCCAGCTTCCATCCAAGTAGTGTCAGAGAAGGTTATCAAAGACCAAAATGTATCAAGTTTAAAAGATGTGGTTAGGAATGTTAGTGGAGTACGCATCGACTCAACCGCTGGTAATCGGTCAGAAAGCTTCACGATTCGTGGATTCAGTAGCCTTAGGCTTGCCAGAGATGGAGTCCTCTCGCCTGCATCCTTTGGGGACTCCAGTTTTGTCGAACTATCAAACCTTTCAAGGGTTGAGGTTCTCAAAGGTCCAGCCAGCATCCTATACGGGCAAGTCGAACCGGGAGGATTGATTAACCTTGTTACCAAGAAACCATTACAAGAAGCCTTTGGAAGGCTTAGCGGAACTTATGGGACTGATGATTACAAACTTGTAGAAGTAGATTTAAACCAGCCTTTAAGTACATCAGGTAAACTGCTAGGACGGCTGAATGCGAGCTACCGGGACGGAGGGGACTTTCGAGATTATTTCGTCAATACACAACGGTTGCTCATTGCACCATCGCTACGATGGTTGCCCTCTAAAAAGACAACTGTCGACCTTCAATTCGAATATACAGATCAGGAACGAATGTATGATCGAGGACTGGTTGCTGAAAACGGCAACAACCTAACCCTCCTGCCACGCGAACGATATCTGGGAGAATCTTATAGCACCACCAAATCCGAAGACCATCGCACGACACTCGCAGTAGAACACAGCATTAATAGCGATTGGACTCTACGGGCATTGACACAAATAACAAACAGCGACCAACCCATAAAAGCAGTTAATCCTGTTTCTCTACAGGCAGATGACCGAACATTAAATCGAAACTATCAGGAGGTACTTTGGGAAACTGAGAATTTTGGTGCCCAGGCAAACCTCATTGGGCATTTATCTATTGGGGCAATGGATCACGACCTATTAATAGGTGTTGATGCAAACCAGACGAAGCTCGATATGGCATTTAGTCTAGCCACAATCGATGCGATTGATATCTTCGCGCCGGTATATGGGTCAACACCAGGGCCTACCAGCTTCACTGGAGGACAAGCCAGGGATATAGATTTCTATGGGATCTATATCAACGATTTGATCTCGTTCAATCGTAACTGGAAAGTCATGCTTGGCGGGCGCTATGATATCGTCGAAACTAATTATCAGGCTAATGCAAACCTCCTTACCGACAACAAAAAAGATCATGAATTCTCGCCTCGTGCTGGTTTAATATTCCAACCAACAGAAAGCATGAGTTTCTACCTCAGTTATACAGAGTCCTTTGCTCCCCCGCTTTCAGGCGCCAGTGCAAGCGGTGAAGAATTTAAGCCTGAAGAAGGAGAACAATTGGAGCTGGGCGTAAAACGAGAATGGATGGGCGGGCGCTTATCAACGACATTTGCAATTTTCGATCTCGTTCGAAAAAATGTATCGACTAGTGACCCTGAAAATGCAAATTTTTCGATACAAACCGGTGAGCAACGTAGTCGTGGCTTAGAGATTGATGTCAGCGGAGAGCTAACTCCCGGATGGAACCTATTGAGTTCATTTTCATGGATGGATTCCGAGATCGTCGATGATAATACTTATGACGAAGGAAACCGCCTCCCAAATGCTCCCAGATTGAGCGGAAGTCTTTGGACTACCTATTCATTCCTAAACGAGCCGCTTTCAGACTGGGAAATTGGTGCCGGAGTATTCGCATCAGGTGAACGGGAAGGATCTCTTGATAACTCATTTTCAGCATCAGGGTATGCAACTGTAGATTTACTGGCTCGGTACAAGTTTTCTCCTGATGTGGGTGTTTCGCTAAACGTCAAAAACCTGTTCGATAAATACTACATTGAATCAACCGGAGGCAGGCTTACATGGATAGAGCCTGGTGCTCCCAGAACAATTCTGGCAAAGGTTGACTGGTCATTCTAAACTTCTAGCCCGTAGCCCGTAGCCCGTAGCCCGTAGCCCGTAGCCCGTAGGTTGGGTTGAGGAATGAAACCCAACAAATCGTGACGCCCGATACCGCATGTTGGGTATCGCTAGCGCTCAACCCACCTACGGAAAGGGACCGCGCCATGAATTCAAAGCTATTCGGCGATCATGGGATGATCGGCTAAAATTATTTCAATCCCCACTGCCCGATTTCGCTTCTGCTTTGTCATTAGAGATAAGCAACACCTCACAACGACTATGCAGGAGCACATTCCATGGACAACCGCTTTATTCGCCGACCGCTCACCACGGCCCTGTTAACTTTGGGCCTGAGTCTTGGTCTGCCGGCCGTTTCACTGGCCGATAATCCAGCCGTGACCCTCAGTCTTCCCGCCCAGCCGCTGGATCGGGCGGTGCTGGAGCTGGCGGATCAGGCGGGGCTGACCATTGGAGGTGATGCGTCATTGTTAAGGGGCAAACAGGCTCCGGCGCTGAACGGTGAATACACGCCAGAGCAGGCGCTGAGCCAATTATTAGAAGGCTCCGGTGTGGGCTATCGCTATACCGGCGAAAACCAGGTAAGCCTGATGGCCGCCCCCGAGGGCGACAGCGCCACCGCCTTACCACCGGTAAAAATTGGCGCCTCCGCCATTGCCGGCGCCCAAACGACCGTGGCGTACGACTATGAAGAGATTCAGGCCTCCCAGCCCCAGGATCTGAAGGACCTGTTTCGCAAGGAACCCTCTGTTGCCGTGGGTGGCTCCATGGCCATCAATCAGAAGGTCTATGTTCGCGGGGTGGAAGAGACCGCCATGCTGGTGAAGGTGGATGGCGGCCGACAGAACAACAAGGTGTTCCACCACAATGCTACCAACCTGATTGACCCGGCTTTGCTTAAGGCAGTGCGCGCCTCGGCCGGGGTTGCCCCGGCGGACGACGGCCCCGGCGCCATTGGCGGCAGCTTGATCTATGAAACCGTCGACGTGGCGGACCTGCTGGACAGCGACCGGGATTTCGGCGGCTTTGTGAACGGGCGCTACGGCTCCAATGGCGATCACACAACCACGGCGGGCTCACTGTATGGCCGCAGCAATGGCTTTGAATTTCTCGGTTACCTTAACCATGTGGATGGTGACGACTACGAAGACGGCGAGGGCGACACCGTGCGCTTTACCGGCCCTGCCTTGCTGAGCGGCCTGGCCAAGATCGCTTACGAGAACCAACAGGCGGGGCGTTTTGAGCTGACCCATGAGCGGGTCAACGATGATGCGGCGCGGCCTTATCGCGCCAATTTTGGTGGCTTGACAGCCGGGCGGCCGGTGCCGGAATCACGGATCTACGACCTCAGCCGGGAGAACACGGTGTTTAACTACAGTCGTGAAACAGGCGGCGGCCTGTGGAACCCCAGCCTGACTGTCGCCAACAATGAGACGGAGCTGGAAACCCGCGAAGTACCCTTAAGCGACCCTTCTGCAACCATTGTCTACACCGGCATTACCGAGAGCACCTCGGCGGTTGTGAAAAACACCTTTCACACGGCATTTGCCGAGATTGCCGCAGGTGTTGATTACTACGACGACAGCGCCATTTTCAAATTCGCGGGCGACCCGGACCTGGAGGAACAGGCTGAAAACGTCGGTGCCTTCGTTCAGTTCCGCCAGCCCGTGGGTGACAATGTCGATCTCTCCTATGGCCTGCGTTATGACCAGCAGGACTTTACCGGCACCGACGGTTCCGACCAGGACGATTCCGGCCTCAGTGCCAACCTGTTCGGTGAAGTCCGGCTCAACGATCATGTCAGCCTGAATGCCGGTTATGCAGACGTCTGGGGCGGTATTGCCCTGGCCGAGAACTATATCCTTAACGGCGCCTGGAACTACGCCAGCATTGCCCCGGTTGAGGCCAACAACTATTCCGTGGGTATCAAGCTCAACGGCAATGGCTTTGTCGCCGAGGCCAACAGCTTCCGCACCAAGATCGACAACGGTCGAGTGGCATCCTGGGGGGGCGGCCCAAACCTGGTATCCGATTTTGATATCGAGGGTTTCGATGTGCTGGTGGGATACTTCGCCCGCCGGGGTAATGTTTCGCTGAAATACGCCAACATCGAGTCTGAAAAGGACGGGGTCATCGCCAGCTCTTATGACGGCAACTACTTCACCATTCCCCTCGGGGAGCTGTTCACCGTCACCGGTGCGCTGCACTTCCCGGAGCAGCGCCTGGAGCTGGGTCTGAATGCGGAGATCGCGCTGGATAACAACGACGTTGAAACCAGTGGTGCTTCCCAGAAGGGCTACACCGTTATTGGTGCCTACGCCGATTACGCCATCCTCGACAGCCTGTCCCTGCGCTTTGAAATCGACAACCTGACAGACGAAGCCTATACCGACCGCGCCACCTACGGGCAGGAGTTTCCTACTGTGAAAACCCTGCTGGAGCCGGGGCGTTCCTTTGTTGTCAGTGCGCGTTACACCTTCTGATCGAACCAGACGACGTGGGCGGCATGGAGGCCGCCACAATTTGTCCATAGGATGTTGCCCTTTTTGTACGTCTCGTTCGTCTTATACAGAAAGTGAACCGAAAAAGTGAGATGACATCAATCAATCAAACCCTGCGCCAAGCAGGATTAAAGATAACCCTGTCGAGAGTAAAGGTTCTGCAAACCCTGATGGATGCGGAGCCAAAGAGGCGGCACCTGACAGCCGAAGACGTTTACAAGGAGCTGGTCGCAAATGATGAGCCCATTGGCCTCGGAACCATCTATCGAATCCTTGCACAATTCGAGGAGGCGAACCTGGTGGTGCGACACCACTTTACTTCCAGCCCGGCGAATTTTGAACTGGCACGGGGACGACAGCATTATCATATGGTCTGCGAGGAATCCGGCGAAATCGTTGAACTTACCGACACCGCGCTTTACGAGCAAAAAAAACGCGAAGTCGAACAGCTGGGCTACAAACTCGTTGGTTTCAATCTCGTCCTGTATGTGGAAGAGGGGAGTTAGGGCCTCTATCACCTCAATCCTTCGATCCAAGGAGAGCTGCGCACCGGGGATAATAGCCCTGTCGTGTATTTGCCAAAATACACGCTGCTAAATTTAGCAGCGCAATGGTCAAAACCCCACTCGTCCAATCATCCGTGATTTAATTTGTGGGTCTTGCGTACCTGACGGGCGATCCCATACCCTTTATGTAAATGATAATCGTTTGCATTCGCAAAAAAGATCATTTATGGTTGCCATAGTTTTCTAAATCATGGCTTGGATATCAGGTATGGATGGGTCAAGGGTGCAATCACTGAATAAAACACTCCAGGTTCCGCAATTGCACACGGCGGAAAATCTGGTTCTGGTCAGCTTCCGCCTGTGGGCCCATGCCCACGCCAGCGACAACATGCAACCGGTGCCGGACTGGCAACTGGGATTTCGCGCCGCCGGGCTGCCGCCTTGCACCGAAGGGCTGTTCGATCAGTTGCTACACGGCATCTTTTCCGGGTCCAGGCATATCCTGCAGATCCAGCATCTGGGGTGTGTTGGCATCAGCCCGGATGAACTGACATTTCTCCAGGTCGCCTCCCTGCACCAGAATCAGCAACCGACCCAGGCGGAATTTCTGCTGCACCAATGGTTGATGCCCACTGTTGCCCGTGTCTGCTCGGCGATGGTGCTGGGTCTGTGCCAGCGGCTGGAGTCCCGGGGCTATTACCTGCCGTTGCGACCCGAAGCTGAACCCGCGTTGTCGCCGGTTCAGCGGCAGGCTGAAATTCATTCATTGACTACTACAGTTCACTGATCGGCAATGACCGACACGATTGTCTATCAGCAGCTCGACTCGCTTTACAGCAACCACCACGGTTGGCTTTTGGGCTGGCTGCGGGGCCGACTAGGCAATGTTATGGATGCCGAGGATCTGGCGCAGGATACCTTCGTGCGGGTCATTCGCGCCCCGCGACAAGGTAGCGAGATCCGCGAACCCCGGCATTTTTTGCTCACTATTGCCCGGGGGCTGACGATCGATCTGTTTCGCAAACGCACCCTGGAGCGGCAGTATCTGGAGGTGCTGGCCACATTGCCCGAACCTCAATGGCCGTCGGAAGAGGAGCGTGCGCTGGCCATTGAGGCCCTCATGGAACTGGATGCCATGCTCTGTGGGCTGGGGGCTAACGTCCGGCAGGCATTCCTGCTGTCCCAACTCGATGGCCGCAACTACCACCAGATAGCGGAGGAGTTGGAGGTGTCGTTGCGCACGGTAAACACTTACATGGCTAAAGCCATGGAGCATTGCTGCCTTTTTCGACTGGAGCGCAGTGAATTATGAATAGTTCTGTTGCCTCCATCGAGCTGCGCCGCGCTGTCAGTGATGCCGCCGCCTGGTATGCCCGCCTGCAGGCTTCCGAAGCAGGAGATAGCGACCGGGCATACTGGCGACAATGGCTGGAGGCGTCCCCCCATCATCGCCTTGCCTGGGCTGAAGTGGAGCAGGTTCAGGCCAACTTTTCCCGGCTGCCCGGCGAGTTTACCGTATCCGCATTAAATGAAGCCAGGCTGACTCGCCGGGAACTGATCCGTCGGCTCGGTATGGTGGCCGCCGTGGCGCCGGTGGCCTTGATTGCCTGGCAGGTCATGCCCTGGCGCCAGTGGCAGACAGGTTACACCACTGCCACCGGCGAACGGCAGGAAGTCACCCTGGCCGACGGCGGGTTGCTGGTGCTGAATACCGACAGTGCTGCCGATGTTCGCTATGCCGAGGCGGTGCGACAGGTCAGCCTGCACCGGGGCGAAATTCTTGTGCAGACCGCGCCGGACCCGGTTTCTCCCCCGCGCCCGTTTATCGTGGAAATGCCGCAGGGCCGGGTAGAGGCATTGGGCACACGTTTTGCTTTGCGCATCGACCGCGACAGCGCCCGCGTCAATGTGTTGGAGAAAGCGGTGCGGGTCACCGCCGCTCACGGCGGTAAGCCCGTAGAAATTCAACAGGGTCAGCAACTGCATTTTACCGATCGCCGGATTGGCGATCCGCAGCCACTGGCAGATAACACCGTATCCTGGGTCAACGGCAGCCTGATGGTGGTGGACATGCCCCTGGGCGACTTGGTTGCGGAACTGACCCGCTACCGCCCCGGCCTGCTGCGTTGTGATCCGGCTGTTGCGCATTTAAAGGTCTCAGGCGCATTTCCCCTGGACGATACCGACCGGGCGCTGATGGTGCTGGAGCGGGCGTTCCCCGTGCGTCAACAGCGGGTAACCAGCTATTTTGTGCGCATCACCCCGGCTTAGGCATGGTTGCATTCCGTAGGAGCCTGCCCTGCAGGCGAAAATGTCAGACGGACATCTATCGACAAACCGTCGCCGTAAAGTTTGGCTCCACAAAAAATCTTTTTGAAAATTTATCGCTACGTTGCACATTTGCACTTCCTGAATCGGCTCTCCCTTGAAACCTGGCAAAGACAAGGAGCCGCAATGTTCACAACGAAAGTATGCACACAACGAAAACCGGAGAAGAAGCCTTTAACCCTGGCAGTTGGCATCGCCATAGCGGTGCTGTCGGTTGGGCCGTTTTATTCCATCGCCAACGCCGCCGAACCCACCACCCCGCGGGTCGCAAGCGAAGCCCGCAACTTTACGATTTCCGCCGGGCCGCTGAGCCAGGTGCTCAGCCAGTTCGCGGGTGCGGCCGGTGTGGCGTTGTCTTTCGACGCCGGACAACTGGGGGATGTCCAGTCTTCCGGCCTGAAAGGTACCTACACGGTTGAACAAGGATTCGATGTACTGTTGAGCGGTACCGGGCAGCGGGCGGTTCGGCAACGTAATGGGGATTATGTATTGCAGCAGGCACAGGCGAATATGCTGCCGCCCGTTACTGTGACAGGAGATTCCGTGAGTGACGGGAGCACGGAAATGGGCTACGTCACAGAGAAAGTGTCGCAAGTCGGCCCCTGGCAGGGTCGCACGTTGCAGGATACACCGTATTCGATGACCGTTTACTCCGAAGAGCTGATGGAAAATCTGCAGGCAACGACTCCGGATCAGGTCTTTCGTATGAACCCCACGACCCAATTAGTCCGTCCCCAGCATGAGAACAACCAACCCCGGGTAATGATGCGGGGTTTTACAGTACAAAACTCTTATCGGGATGGAGTGCCAGACGACCAGTACAACCATACATCAACTACGGAGGATGCAGAGCGAATTGAAATTCTCACCGGTTTGTCGGGCTTTTTGTATGGCCCCAACAATATTGGCGGCGTTGTCAATTACATCACCAAGCGCTCAACTGACGAGAGATTAAACAACATTACTCTGAGTAGTCTTGGCAACGAGAGCTGGCATGTGCACGGTGATTTTGGCGGCAAGTTTGATTCTGACGGTCGCTTCGGCTACCGGATAAATCTGGTTGAGCAAGATGGTGACACCGCGATTGAGAGGCAAGAAATCGAGAAAAGTTTTTACAGCCTGGCTCTGGATGGGGAATTATTCGACGGTTTCTGGGTACAGCTCCACGGTATGAAGCGCACCTACGACGTCAATGGATCGCAGACATACTGGTATTTTGGTGACGGTGTTTCAAGGCCGAAAGCGAGTGCGATCGACAACGACATTTCCTGGGGCCAGCCCTGGACCAATCGGTGGTACGACTACACCAGGTATGGAGTAAACCTGAAATGGGATATCGCTGAAAACATCGCTATTCGCGGGGCTTACATCGATAATCGGGGGACACGAGGGTCGGAAAGTACGCGAAATACACTGACTTCAGATCATACTTACGACCAGAGTATCAGTGGCGTGTACAGTCCAGGTGTGAACGACTTAGTAAGTAAGCAACGAGATAAAGGCGGTTCGATCTATGCTGATTTTGGATTCGATACAGGAGAAATTTCACACAAGCTGACCCTTGGGTATCAATTTAGCGAGTCGTGGCAGGATCGCATGGATGGGACCAGTGCAGCGTCAATTTCCCTCACCGGTTTAACACTGGATTCTCCAACGTACGTCAGTCGGCCAAATACGATAGCGCCTGTCAATCGCGGAGTGCTGCAAAATGTGTCGCACCAAAAAACCCGGAATGTCGTCATTGGTGATGATGTTACGGTGAATGAAAAATGGTCCGCGTTACTTGGTGTGGCTCATACATCCTTGGAAACATTGACCTACATCTGGAGCCCCTTTGATGAGGGGTACGATGAATCCGCAGTGACCCCATCCCTATCCCTGCTTTATAAACCCCAGGAGTATCTCACCACCTATATCAGTTACATGGAAGCTCTGGAGTCAGGTGGAACCGCTGGCGTCGAATATAACGGCGCCCCGGTTGCAAACGCCGGAGAGGTGTTCGACCCCCTGGTCAGCGAACAGATTGAAATCGGCGCCAAGTTGAGCTGGCTGGATCTGTCACTCAACACCGCGCTATTTCGCATTGAAAAAGGCCTGCAATATTACGACTTGGGCAACCCTGGCGCACCGCGTTTCGTTCAAGATGGGTTGCAGGTTCACCAGGGCGTGGAGTTCGTCCTCTTGGGAAAGCTGACATCGGATCTCAGTGTTCTCGGCGGATTTACTTGGCTTGATGCCAAAGTTGAAGACCAGCGGGAGAATCCAGAGCTGGAAGGCAAGCGCCCAACGGATGTCGCCGAAAAGCTGTTCAAGATCCGGGCCGAGTACACTGTGCCCAGCATGCGCAATCTGTCATTCTCAGCAGCCGCACTCTACAACGGTTCCAGCTATGGCGACACCTTCAACACCGACAAGGTGCCTGGGTACACCCTGTTTGACCTCGGCTCCCGCTACCAACTTGATCTAAGCGGCAAACCAATCACCCTGCGGCTGGATGTCCTCAATCTGTTTAACAAGCACTATTGGAATGGCTTTAACGGTACTCGCATTGGTGATCCGAGAACCGTGTTGCTGTCAGCGAGTGTCAGACTTTAGGGCGTGATTAGACTGAACCTGGAAAGGCAATATTGGCGTTGAGCCATGCCGGTTCACGTCGATAAAAGCCGATGACATGGGTAGTTGGCGAAGATATAACCCAAAAAAGGGGTTGCCCTTTTTTGACTCTCGTTCGTCATTATAGGTATCAGGATGAAAAGAAGGGCGACAGCCCCGGCAGGGATGCCTATTCGATTTCAGCTCTCTGGCGCCGCGCACCTACTGCCAAGGGCGTGTGGCCTCGAAATTTTTTCGTGCGTTGGCACTTTAATGAACTTAGGTGGTTATCAGATGGGTTTAACCGGATGGCGCTTGCTGTCATTAATTTGCGCTACGGTGTTGGGCGGCTATGCCCTGGCCACGGCGGCAGGAGTATTTCTGGGCGGCGTATTGCCGTTGCCTAGGGGTGAGGCCGCGCTGGTGGGCAACCTGCTTAGCTTTGTTGTGTATGTGGGCGCGGCAATCTGGGCATTTACGGTGCGCCGGCCGGGCAAGGTCTGGCTCGGGCTGGTGGTGCCCGCCTGTGTGCTGGCCGGTGTTGGCCTGTGGTTTGCCGGGCGGTGGGCATGAGGCAGACTGGCAGCGACACGGATACTTTGGAGCCACCCAAGGCGGGCTTTCGTCAGTTGATGGCCTGGTTGCATACCTGGGCGGGGTTGACCCTGGGTTGGGTGCTGTTTTTTATCTTCCTCACCGGTACTGCCGGTTATTTCGATACCGAGATTGACCGCTGGATGCAGCCGGAGCTGCCACCGGCGCAGGTTGGGTTGGATACCGCTGAAACAGCCTCACTGTTGATGGATCAACTCAAGTCCGAGGCTCCGGGGGCGGAGCGCTGGCTCCTGACGCTGCCCGCCGGTCGTCACCAGCCCTACCCCGGCGTTTTCTGGCAGGGTGCTTCTGTTGACGAAGGCGCCAGCGCGGTCAGCGGTGATTATCATGTGGACGGTGTTACCGGTGAGCGCCTTGCCGCCCGCGATACTGGTGGCGGCCACTTGCTCTATCGAATGCACTGGAAGCTCCACTATCTCCCCGTCACCCTGGCGGACATTCTTGTTGGCTTTGCCACGCTGTTTATGCTGCTGGCACTGATCACGGGGATTATCGTCCACAAGAAAATCTTCAAGGACTTCTTTACCTTCCGGCTCGGCAAGGGTCAGCGCTCCTGGCTGGACGCCCACAATGTGCTGAGCGTGGTGGCATTGCCGTTCCACCTGATGATCACCTACTCCGGCCTGATCTTTATGGGGTTTTCGTACATGCCCCTGATTGTAGCCGCTCACTACGGTGTTGATGGCGACGCACGGCAACAGTTTATCGCTGATGTCTTTGATCCCCCGGGCCTGGTCGCGGAAGCCACCGGCGAATCTGCCTCGCTGGTGCCATTGACAGGGCTGGTGGCGGCAGTGGAAACCCGCTGGGGCGAGGGACGGATTCGCAGCATCGATATTCGCCACCCCAACGACAGCAACGCCCGCATTATTTTCTATGAAAACATCGAGAGCCGCGTGGCCAGTACTGGAGAGCGCCTAGTGTTCGACGGCGTTAGCGGCGAGTTGCTGCATGAGGTGCCGCCCGCGACGTCGGCGGCGAAAAATGTCCGCGATCTCTTTATCGGTTTACATGAAGGTCTTTTCGCGCCGCCGCTATTGCGCTGGTTGTACTTTTTGTCCGGCTTGCTGGGCACGGCGATGATCGCCACCGGCCTGGTGCTGTGGGCGGTGAAGCGCCGCCAGCGGGTGGAAAAAAGGCACGGCACGCCGCACCTGGGATTACGCCTGGTGGAAAAACTCAATGTGGGCACCATCGTCGGCCTGCCGGTGGGCATTGCCGCCTACTTCTGGGCAAATCGTTTGCTACCGGTAGAGATGACAGGCCGGGCGGATTGGGAGGCGCATAGTATGTTCCTGGCCTGGCTGGCCATGCTGATCCATGCGGTATTGCGACCGACCGCGCGCGCGTGGATTGAGCAACTGGGTATTGCGGCTCTGGCATTTGGTTTGTTGCCCGTGATCAATGTGTTCACCACTGATCGGCATCTGGGGCAGAGCCTGGCAACCGGGGATTGGGTGTTTGCAGGGTTCGATCTGACCATGCTGGCCATAGGTTTGCTGCTGGGGTGGTGTGCACTTCAGGTCAGGAGAAGATTGCCTGTGGCGAACACCGGCTCCTCGGTGCCGACAGCATCGCCCGGAAACTCCCTTTATGGAGAGCAGTTATGAGCGCCGGACCGTTGGCGACCCTGACACAACTGATGTTGGCGCTGGCTGGTTTCGCTTGCCTGGCGCTGTCCATGGAGCGCCACGCCCGCCAGGCGGGATTGCGTATTAAACATCAAAGTCGCCGGAGCTGGCTGCGGATGGCCGGTTGGTCGCTGTTGACGATTACCTTTATGACGGCCACCACCAACACCGGGTGGGGTTTTGGCCTGGTATTAGTGTTCGGCGTGTTAAGCGTGGCGGCGCTATTGGTGGTTGGGCTGCTGACCTATCGCCCGGCGCTGTTGATTGCTACCGCCACAGGCAGTGGCCTGGCTGGTGCAGCGCTTTTGCTGGTGGCGATCTGACATTTGGAAATCAACGTGGATACGAGGAATAGGAATGATTCATCACGGATTTAGGCAGGCAGGCTTATTGATAGGCTGCCTGCTATTGTCGCTGACTGTCACGGGGCAAGAGCCTGCTGATAACGGAACCGGGCAACAGACAGGACAAACCCCTGGTTTGGAGGTGCCTGCCTCCGACCCTGGTGACGAGACTGGGGCTGCAACGGAGTCCTCTGCCATCGACGTTACCACCCCGGAAAATTTGGATGAAATCGGCACCGAGCGGCAGATGGCAACTGCAAGCGCCGAACCGGAGCCGGTTCTGCCCCATGATCTAAGCCCCTGGGGCATGTTTATGCAGGCGGATTGGGTGGTAAAGGCGGTGATGATCGGCTTGGCGTTGGCCTCCATCGCCACCTGGACGGTGCTGGTGGCCAAAACCCGGGAGCTACGCGTACTGGTGAAACGCCAGCGCCAAACCCTGAGCATTGTCGCTGATGCAGACAGCCTGAAAGCTGCTCATAATAATCTGGACGAAGGCCAGGGTAGCGCGGAGCTCACTCGCGCTGCCGCCCAGGAGTTGAAATTGTCCGTCAACACCCTGGCCGATGCTGAAGGGGTGAAGGAACGCGTCGCCTCCAGTCTGGAGCGTTTGGAAGCGGCCGCCGGGCGCAGGATCACCAAGGGCACCAGTATTCTCGCAACGATTGGTGCAACTGCGCCCTTCGTTGGTCTGTTCGGTACTGTGTGGGGCATCATGAACAGCTTTATCGGTATCTCCAAGGCGCAGACCACCAACCTGGCGGTGGTGGCTCCCGGTATTGCCGAGGCACTGCTGGCCACCGCGCTCGGTTTGGTTGCCGCCATACCCGCTGTGGTGATCTACAACCATTTTGCCCGTCAGATTGCCGCCTACAAGGCGCTGGTGGGGGACACATCTGCTGCCATCCTGCGGCTGGTGTCCCGTGATCTCAGTCGCTACGCGGTGCAAGGTAAGACACCCGGCGGTGAGGAGTAGATTATGAGTGCCAGAATCCAGCATGACGATGAACTGGTGGAAAACCATGAAATCAACGTCACGCCCTTTATCGACGTGATGTTGGTGCTGCTGATCATCTTTATGGTGGCCGCGCCGCTGGCGACCGTGGATGTGAAGGTGGACTTACCCGCGTCCACTGCGGAACCCCAACCGAAACCCGATAAACCCCTGTACCTGACCATCAAGGCGGATCACAGTTTGGCGCTGGGTAATGATGCGGTCACACTGGATGAGTTACCCAAGGTACTCAACACCGCTTCGGAAGGAAATGCGGAACAGCGCATCTTCCTCCGTGCCGACAAGACCGTTGATTACGATACCCTGATGCAAACCATGAACCGATTGCGGGAGGCCGGTTACCTGAAGGTCGCCCTAGTAGGATTGGAAAGCACAGCGCCGGAGGTTACAAGCCCTTGACGGACAATCTCGCCCGCAAACCCCGGCTGACATTGATAAAGGCAGGCGGCGACGCATCGCCGGATATCCTGGCGATAGTTCCGGATCTGAAAGACGAGCCCCTGAAAAGCGATAGAGAGGGGTTGCGGTGGTTAACCTCGCTGCTGATTATATTGATCGCCTATGGGGCGCCCTTGGCCTGGTGGTTCATGCCCGAGAAAAGCACAGGGGCAAACACCCCGCCACCCGCTGCCATGGTGGTTGAACTGGCGCCTGTTCCGGTGGCGCCGACGTCCCAGCCGGATATGCCGCCCGGCCCGGAACAGACGGAAACCACGCCACCGCCGAAACCAGAGCTACTACCCGAACCCGAACCAGAACCCGAGATACCACCCGCGCCGCCCGAGGTTAAACCCGAGGTGGCGGTAAAACCGAAACCCGAACCGGTGACCGAAGAGCGACCGGTGCCTAAAGAACCTCCACCACCGGAAGCGCCTGAAGATCTTCCCCCGGAGGATCAACCGTCGAGTATGGCGAGCGCGCCGCCGGACGCGGCACAGGAGGATCTTGAAGCTGCGGCGCCTGAACAGGGCGTAGTTGTTCCGGCGTTCAACGCGACTGCCATCCCTACATGGCAAAACAGCCTGATGTTGAAACTCAATGAAGCCAAGCGTTATCCCACTCGCGCCCGTCGCTACCGGCAGGAAGGTGTCGCCTATCTTCGTTTTACCATGGATCGTGAAGGTAATGTCTTGGCAAAAAGCATCGAGCAGAGTGCGGGCCATTCTCTGTTGGATGAAGAAACCCTGGAGTTGATCGACCGCGCCCAGCCTCTGCCCGAGCCACCAACGGAGATGCAGGGTGAAATACTGGAATTTGTCGTGCCGGTGGAATTCTTCCTGAACCGGTAGCATCGAGAGCACCCGTAGTAGATGGATGTTCATATTCCAGATGAAAAGGATGACCACCAGAGAGACTGGAATATGGAGCTAATTGCATGGAGCTACGTCACCTTCGCTGTTTTCTCGCCGTCGCCGAGGAATTACATTTCGCTCGAGCGGCCGAACGCCTGCACATTGAGCAGTCACCGTTGTCGCGAGCGATCAAGGAGTTGGAGGAGGAGCTGGGAGTTCGCCTCTTCAACCGCACCACCCGCAGTACGCGGTTGACCCGCGCCGGGCAGCTTTTTCTGGAACATGTGCCACGCATCTTCACTGCCCTGGAGCAGGCAAAGAGCAGTGTGCAGGCTGCTGCCGCAGGTTTTCATGACCAGTTGCGTGTTGCGCTCTCCGATGGCATCACCCCACCACGCCTCACGGCGGTGCTCGCCCAGTGTCGGGAGGAAGAGCCGGAAGTGGATATCCGTTTGTTCGAAGTCCCGCTGGCGCAGCAACTCAAGGGGCTTCACGACGACCTCTACGATGTGGGCTTCGCCCAATCCGCCGAGGTGGGGGATGGTATTGTGGCGGTGCCTGTCTGGAGTGACCCGTTGGTGGTAGCCGTGCCAGCACGGCATCCGCTTTTGACCTACCAGCGGATCCCTTTGGATGAACTATTGCGCTATCCGCTGGTAGCCTGCGATCCCCAGTCATGCGAAGGGCACTGCCGCCAGATCCGTCGCATCCTGCGCGGTGCGGATCGGGAGCCCCTGATAGTGGAGCAGGTTTCCTCCCACGACTTGATGCTGACGCTGGTGGCGGCAGGTTACGCGCTGGCACTGGTGGGCGCTTCTCACTTGGCCGCGTCTCGTCGAGAGGAGGTGGTGGCCCGGCCTCTGGCGGGACGATCACAGGTGCTGACAACCTGGTTGCTGCGACGGGATGCCGAGCCATCCGAAACCCTTCGAAGATTTATCGGGCGAGTCACTCCGATAAGCCGCGATCCCTCGCACGAGGGAGACTCGTTCACATCTGATACCAAGGGAGAAAATTGATCATGAAACGTTTGAGCATACTGCTGTTTGTCGTTCTGTTGAGTGCCTGCGGCGAGAAGCCCGCTTCGACTGAAAAGCCATCCGCTGATGTGCCTCTCACCGATACGGTGGAATCGCTGCTGGCCGATCCCGGGCGGCGCAAGGAGCTGCGTGAGCAGTGTCGGCTCAATCGTGCGGAGCTGGGTGACAAGCTGTGCAACATAGTAGCCGAGGCCACCAACAAGGCGTTCCTTGGTGATGGCGAAGTGCCGTATACACCGCCGAAGGAAAAGCCAGCGTTTTAATGCCTGCCGGTTGAGAACTTTCGCTGGATAACCCGCGTTGCTGGAATACGCTGCTATTTGCGGTGTTTTTACAGTGTTCCCCCTGCCTGGCAATCTTGCATTTCCCTTCAGCATTGTGCCGATAACAGTCTTTGACCGGCACTGATCCAGCACCGAATCTGACACCTGTTGACGCGCTCATGTGCGCGCGAAACCAGGGCAAATTCGGAGGCCGATATGCGGGCGACAGGGGTACTCTACGGTCAGGTACTGACGGTGTTCGGCATCGTCGCCGCCGGGGTGTGGGGCGCCACCCAGTGGGTGGCCGACGCGCTGGGCTACCAGTCTCGTTTGGGTGCCCCCTGGTTCGAACTGCTCGATAAACCGGTTTACCACCCATGGCGCTTGTTCGACTGGTGGTTCTTCTTCGACGCCTATGCGCCCGGCGTGTTTGTCACCGGCGGTGCCATAGCCGGGGCCAGTGGCCTGGTGGCGGTGGTGGTCGCGATCGGTATGTCGATCTGGCGTTCCCGGCAATCGCGGCTGGTGACCACCTACGGCTCGGCGCGTTGGGCCGATCCTGCGGAAGTTCAGCGTGCCGGTCTGACCGGCGATGCCGGTGTTTTTCTTGGCCAGCACGACGATAAATACCTGCGCCACGAAGGCCCGGAACATGTATTGACCTTTGCGCCTACTCGTTCAGGCAAGGGCGTAGGTCTGGTGGTGCCGACCCTGTTGTCCTGGCCCGCTTCGGCGGTGATCCATGACATCAAGGGCGAGAACTGGCAACTGACTGCTGGCTGGCGGGCACGCTTTTCCCACTGCCTGCTGTTCAACCCCACCGACGCCAAATCGGCGGCCTACAACCCCTTGCTGGAAGTGCGGCGCGGTGCCCATGAAGTCCGCGATGTGCAGAATATTGCCGATATCCTTGTGGACCCTGAAGGCGCACTGGAGCGCCGCAACCATTGGGAGAAAACCTCCCATGCCTTGCTGGTGGGCGCCATCCTGCATGTGCTCTATGCCGGGGGGGATAAATCCCTGCGCGGTGTCGCCAATTTCCTTTCCGATCCGGCCTGTCCCTTCGAGGTGACCCTGCACCGGATGATGACCACCAAGCATTTGGATGATGGGCCACATCCGGTGGTGGCCTCGGCGGCACGGGAAGTGCTGAACAAGGCGGACAACGAGCGCTCCGGGGTGCTGTCCACCGCCATGAGTTTCCTGGGGCTGTACCGTGACCCGACCGTGGCCGCCGTGACCTCCCGCTGCGACTGGCGTATTGCAGATTTGATCGCCGCCGAGCACCCGGTGTCCCTGTACCTGGTGGTGCCGCCCTCGGACATCAACCGCACGAAACCGCTGATCCGTCTGATCCTCAACCAGATTGGTCGGCGGCTGACCGAATCATTGGATGGTAGTGACGGCATCGAGCGCCGGCACAAGCTGTTGCTGATGCTGGACGAGTTTCCCGCACTGGGCCGACTGGATTTTTTCGAGTCGGCACTCGCCTTTATGGCGGGCTACGGCATTCGCAGTTTCCTGATCGCCCAGAGCCTCAACCAGATCGACAAGGCCTACGGCGTCAACCACGCCATTCTCGACAACTGCCACGTACGGGTGACCTTCGCCACCAACGACGAGCGCACCGCCAAGCGGATCTCCGACACCCTGGGTACGGCTACCGAACTGCGGGCACAGCGCAACTACGCCGGTCACCGGCTGGCACCCTGGCTGGGGCATTTGATGGTCTCGCGCCAGGAGACGGCGCGGCCCCTGTTGACGCCGGGGGAGGTGATGCAGCTGCCACCGGACGAAGCAGTGGTGATGGTTTCGGGTCAGCCACCGATTAAGGCAAAGAAGCTGCGCTATTACCTTGATGCCAATTTTACCCGCCGGGTACTGCCGCCGCCTGTTCTGGATGAAGGACGTTATGTCGATGTGCCCGAGGTTCGCCCCAATAACTGGAGCGAACTGGCAGTGCCGACGGTGCCGGTTGCGGCTTCCAGCGGGGTTGATAACGCCGGAGGGAATGATGATGGCGGTCCGCGCCGCCAACCGGAACTCTCTGATACTGTGACCTGGGAACCGGAAACCAAACCTCCCACCAATGACCTGGCCCTATTGGATGATGAGGATGGCATCACGCCCTTGCCCTCGAAGTTTGACCCACGCCTGCAACGTTTGGCACGGCAGGCCGCCCTCGACCCCGACGATGGAATTGCCCTATGAGCCGACTGCATTCCCGCCACCGCCTGAATTTGTTTATCGAGCGCGACCATGCCAGACGCCTGAACGAGTTGTCCGCGAAGAAGGGTGTGTCCAAGTCGTCCATCGTTGCAGCGGCATTGGCGTCCTGGCTCTCGCCCGATGCCGCCGACAAGCGCGAGGCAGCCATGGCCAAACGTCTGGATCGCCTGTCACGCCAGTTCGAGAAACTGGAGCGGGACCAGAACATCCTGATCGAGACAGTGGCGCTGTATGTGCGCTACTACCTGACGGTGAGCACGCCGCTGCCGGAGGCGCATCAGGAGGCGGCCAGGGCCCAGGGCAGGGCGCGCTTCGAGCAGTTTATCGAACAGTTGGGCCGCCACATCTTACGTGGCCGCAGTTTGGTGCGGGAGGTTTATGAAGAATTGGAACCTGATACGCGGCGGCTGGATGAGACTGCCGCCCAGGTTGAGGCCCAAGAGCGCGAGCAGCAACAACAGCTCGACAGGGAGGGCGAATCATGAACGCGGCTCACCCATCGTCATCCTCGACACAATCACTCGACCGGCGCATCCGCATGCTGCGCACCGCCATGGGGCCGTTGATCGCCGCCGCACTGGCGGACGCGGATGTGGTGGAGGTGATGCTCAACCCGGATGGCAGTTTGTGGGTGGATCGTCTGTCCACGGGGCGAGCGCCAACCGGTGAAACGCTGACCGCCGCCGATGGCGAACGCATTATTCGCCTGGTGGCGGCTCACGTGGGTGTGGAAGTTCATCGCGGTCGGCCGCTGCTGAGTGCCGAGCTGCCGGAAACCGGCGAGCGTTTCGAGGGTGTCCTGCCTCCTGCTTCACCAGCGCCCGCATTTGCCCTGCGCAAGCGCGCGGTAGGGGTAATTCCGCTGGAGGACTATGTGCGCGATGGCGTGCTTGCTGAGGGTCAAGCGGATTTCCTGCGCTCCGCGGTGCGCGAGCGGCAGAACATCCTGGTCGCTGGCGGCACCAGTACCGGCAAGACGACGCTTGCCAATGCACTGCTGGCAGAGATTGCGGCCACCGATGACCGGGTGCTGGTATTGGAAGATACGGTTGAGCTTCAGTGTGTCGCAAAAGACCACGTCCCGCTTCGCACTCGCCCCGGCGTGGTGTCCATGACTGAGCTGGTGCGGGCCACCATGCGCCTGCGCCCGGACCGGGTGGTGGTCGGTGAGGTGCGCGGCGGCGAGGCGCTGGACCTGGTCAAGGTCTGGGGTACAGGCCATCCCGGCGGCATCGCCACCGTGCATGCGGGTTCCGCTCAGGGTGCACTGCTTCGTCTTGAACAACTGATCCTGGAAGTCGCCATCACGCCACCGCGTGCGCTGATTGCCGAGGCGGTGAACGTGGTGGTGTTTATCGCGGGGCGCGGCCGTGCCCGCAAGGTGCGCACTGTGGCCCGGGTTACCGGTTTCGACAGCAACGGCTATCACCTCGACGAATCCCTGTTGTCGCTTTCATCCTCAATCGCCTCATCCTCAACCACAACTGGAGAACCATCATGACCGCTGCCCATCCAATGCGGATTTCTGTAAATCCGGTTTTACGCTCCGGCTTGAACACCCTGGTGTTTGCCGCGTTGTTGCTGTGCCTGGCGACAACGGCTCAGGCCGCGGGTTCCAGCATGCCCTGGGAAGGACCGCTGCAATCCATCCTCGATTCCATCCAGGGGCCGGTGGCCCGGATTGTGGCGGTCATCGCCATTATCGCCACCGGGTTGGCGCTGGCCTTTGGTGATACCTCCGGCGGTTTTCGGCGGCTGGTGCAGATCGTGTTTGGCCTGTCCATTGCCTTTGCGGCCTCCTCGTTCTTCCTGTCCTTTTTCAGCTTCTCCGGCGGGGCGGTGGTGGCATGAACGAAGTGTCCGCATTCGCCGATGGTTTCGAGGTGCCGCTGCACCGGGCGCTGACCGAGCCGATTCTGCTGGGCGGGGCACCGCGCACCGTGGCCATCGCCAACGGCACCCTGGCAGCCGCAGTGGGATTGGGGTTGCAACTGTGGTTGCCCGGCCTGGTGCTGTGGCTGCTTGGGCATTCACTGGCGGTATGGGGTGCCCAGGCCGACCCGCAGTTTATGGCGGTGTTCCTGCGGCATGTTAAGCATAAGCCTCTGCTGGATGTGTGAGGGAAGACGATGCTGAACCTGACCGAATACCGCAAGCGTCCCGCCCTGTTGGCCGATTGGTTGCCTTGGGCAGGGCTGGTCGCTAAAGGAGTGGTGCTCAACAAGGATGGATCGTTCCAGCGCACGGTGCGCTTTCGCGGGCCGGATCTGGACAGCGCCACCCAAGGTGAGCTGATCGCCACATCGGCGCGGCTCAATAACGCGCTGCGGCGCCTGGGATTGGGCTGGGCGCTGTTCGTGGAAGCCGAACGACTCCAGGCAGCAGGCTATCCGCAGTCGGAGTTTCCCGAGCCGCTTTCCTGGCTGGTGGATGAGGAACGCCGGGCTGCTTTCGAGGAAGACCACAGTCACTTCGAAAGCGTCTATCACCTGACGCTGATGTACCTGCCACCGGAAGAGTCCCGTGCCCGGGCGGCCAGCCTCTTGTACGAAAATACGTCTCGCCAGGGGGCGAGCTGGCGTGAGCGTCTGGACGCCTTTACGGCGGAGACGGACCGCGTGTTCGATCTGCTCGATGGCGTGATGCCGGAACTGGCCTGGCTGGATGACAGTGAGACGCTGACCTATTTGCACGGCACTGTTTCCACTCGCCGTCATCCAGTGGTGGTACCGGAGACACCGTTCCATCTTGACGCTTTGCTGGCCGACAGCCCGTTGACCGGTGGCCTGGCGCCGACGCTGGGCGAGGCGCACTTGCGGGTTGCCTCGGTGCGGGGCTTCCCCACCTCGACTTGGCCGGGGATTCTGGATGACTTGAACCGGCTGGGATTCGGCTACCGCTGGAATACGCGCTTCCTGTGCCTGGACAAGGCAGAGGCAGAGCGGGAGCTGAGCCGCCTGCGCCGGCAGTGGTTTGCCAAGCGCAAGAATGTGGCGGCGCTGTTGCGCGAGACCCTGTTCCAGCAAGAAAGTCCGCTGGTGGATACCGATGCCTCGAACAAGGCAGGGGATGCGGATGCCGCCCTGCAGGAACTCGGCAGTGACCAAGTGGCCTTCGGCTATGTGACCGCGACTCTGACGGTGCTGGACGACGACCCGGCTATTGCCGATGAGAAGCTGCGCCAGGTGGAACGGGTCATCCAGGGACGGGGTTTTGTCACCATCCCCGAGACAATCAATGCCGTGGAAGCCTGGCTGTCTTCTATTCCGGGCAATGTCTACGCCAATGTGCGCCAGCCCATCGTCTCTACGCTAAACCTGGCGCACCTGTTGCCAGTGTCGGCGGTCTGGGCCGGGCCGATGAAGAATGTTCATCTGGACGGCCCACCGTTGACTGTCACGCGCACCGATGGCGCCACGCCGTTCCGGCTGGTCACCCATATTGGTGATGTCGGTCATACCTTGGTGGTGGGACCTACCGGCATGGGCAAGTCGGTGCTGTTGGCCACGCTGGCTTTGCAGTTTCGTCGCTATCCGGGTTCGCGGATTTTCGCTTTCGACATGGGGCGTTCGCTGCGTGCGACGATTCTGGGCCTTGGTGGCGAGCACTACGACCTGGGTGCGGAGGGCGAGATTGCCTTTCAACCCCTGGCCGGTATCGACCGGGAGGATCGACGCGCCTGGGCGGCGGAATGGCTGGAGGGGCGTATACGGCAGGAAGGGGCGACCCTTGGTCCCGATGAAAAGGCCGCGATTTGGTCGGCTCTGGAAAGCCTGGCCGGTGCGCCGGTGGAGCAGCGCACCCTGACGGGATTTTCCGTCCTGCTGCAGGACAATGCACTGCGCCAGGCGCTGGCCCCGTACCTGCTGGGTGGTACCCACGGCAAGCTGCTGGACGCCGAGCATGACCGCCTGGGTACAGCCGATGTGCAATGCTTCGAGATGGAGGAATTGATGGCCAGCCGCGCGGCGGTGCTGGCCGTACTGGGAGTCTTGTTCGCACGCTTTGATGAGCGTTTCGACGGGGCGCCGACGCTTCTGATATTGGATGAGGCCTGGCTATTCCTCGACGACCCGGTGTTCGCGGCGCGCATCCGCCAGTGGCTGAAGACCCTGCGCAAGAAGAATGTCAGCGTTATTTTCGCCACCCAGTCGCTGGCGGATATCCAGGATTCCAGCATTGCCCCGGCCATTGTCGAGAGCTGCGCGAGCCGCATTTTTTTGCCCAATCCCCAGGCCACCGAGCCACAGACTCGCTCCATTTATGAAGGCTTCGGGCTCAATGCCCGGCAGATCGAGATTGTCGCCACAGCCGAGCCCAAGCGGGATTACTACTACCAGTCACGCCTCGGCAATCGCCTGTTCGACCTGGATCTGGGGCAGATAGCGCTCGCCTTTTCCGGTGCCTCGACGCCTGAGGATCAACGTGAGATGGATGCGCTGCTGGCATCAATGCCGGAATCTGATTTTGCCGCCGCCTGGCTGCGTCATCGCGGCCTTGATTGGGCGGCGCAATTGCTTGATCAACACTCAACCGCAGGAACTTCCTTGGAGGAAGAGTCATGAACCGTAAACGCTCGTTGGTATCCCGGTTTCGCGTGGTGGCGCTGACCTGCGTCATTGCCTTCACCGTCGCCCAGCCCGCCCAGGCTCTGTTTGGTGTCGGCGATATTGTGCTCGATCCCTCGAATCTGGCGCAGAACATGCTGACCGCCGCCCGCACTCTGGAGCAGATCAACAACCAGGTACAGCAGCTGCAGAACGAGGCGAACATGCTGATTAACCAGGCGCGGAACCTGGAGCGGCTCGATTTCAACACCGTGAATCGGCTGCGTTCGGCACTGGCGACCAGCGGACGCCTGATTGCCGAGGCCCAGGGCTTGGCCTATGAGGTGACCATTATTGACCAGGAATTTGCCAGGCTCTACCCGCAGGAATATGCGGCTACCGTAAGCGGTGACCGCATGGCACAGGATGCCCGCGAGCGCTGGTCGCACACCCTTGATGGCCTGCACACGGCGATGCGCATGCAGGGGCAGGTGTCCCAGAACCTGGCCGACGATGAAGGGGTGCTTTCTGACCTGGTGAGCCAGAGCCAAATGGCCAACGGTGCCCTGCAGGCCATGCAAGCGACCAACCAGTTGTTGGCGTTGCAGGCTAAACAATCCATCCAGGCGCAGCAACTGCAACTGACCCAGGACCGAGCCGCGTCACTGGAACTGGCCCGGCAAGCGGCGGCCACCGAGCGTGGCCGGGAAGTGACTCGGCGCTTTTTGGGGGCGGGGACTGCCTATACGCCGCAACCGGTTTCCTTCTACGGGTACTGAGGCAGCGTGATGACTTTGATACCTGTGCCGATGGAGGCGCGTGGCCATGGATGATGTCGCGGTGATCGACCGCTTCCTCAATGTCTTCTCCACCTACATCGATTCGGGTTTTGGGTTGCTGGGTGGAGAAGTGGCGTTTCTGACAGCGACCCTGGTGGTGATCGACATGACCATTGCAGGGCTTTTCTGGGCGCTGAGCCATGCCACTGGGCAGGCCGATGACGTGCTGGTTCGCCTGATTCGCAAGGTGCTTTACGTGGGAGCCTTCGCCTACATTATCGGCAACTTCAATACG
>JALOAH010000151.1 GCA_023228865.1 Porticoccaceae bacterium
CTGTAAATTAGGGATTTTTATGTTGCCCCGGGGTATGGGAAGCAACGGCTCGATAATTTTGTATTGCTGCGATGTGATTTCCATGCGGAAATTATATCAACAATTAATGTGAACAGGCCCTAAGGATTCCTTTTCTGAGCTGCCTATACGGCAGTGAAGATCCAGTTGTCACCGTTCGACGCTTTCGCGTCTTTCTGAGCTGCCTATACGGCAGTGAAGAGCGCCAATATCCAGACGAACCGGATCTTGGATTTCTGAGCTGCCTATACGGCAGTGAAGGTAACAACGTCGCCTTTTGCCACAAAGTTCTTTTTCTGAGCTGCCTATACGGCAGTGAAGGATCCGGCTGCCTGAGTTGAGCACGGTGTTGATTTCTGAGCTGCCTATACGGCAGTGAAGGAAATAGGGGCGCAGTTCAGCGGTGCCATACCTTTCTGAGCTGCCTATACGGCAGTGAAGTACTGTGCCACGCCTCTGAGAGCGTATCCGCTTTTCTGAGCTGCCTATACGGCAGTGAAGTGGTTGCTCCGGCAATCGTTGCCTGAGCTTTTTTTCTGAGCTGCCTATACGGCAGTGAAGGGTGAGCAACCAGGCGGGCGACTCTGTGTATTTTTCTGAGCTGCCTATACGGCAGTGAAGGCTAAGTGGCTTGCCGCTTCCCTGGCAGTTCTTTTCTGAGCTGCCTATACGGCAGTGAAGTTTTTCAAGCAGCGCATGGGCGCAAAAATGTTTTTCTGAGCTGCCTATACGGCAGTGAAGACGCTATCAGGCTGTGGTCAGGTGGGCAGCATTTTCTGAGCTGCCTATACGGCAGTGAAGATCGAATCCCGCAGGAGCTTGATGTTGCTGAATTTCTGAGCTGCCTATACGGCAGTGAAGATGCCGGTTTCGTCGCTCTCATCGCTGGCCGTTTTCTGAGCTGCCTATACGGCAGTGAAGATCCAGTCAGCGCCGAACAACCAGCAGCAAGTTTTCTGAGCTGCCTATACGGCAGTGAAGTGATCGGCAGACGCCTGGTCGCCCTCAAAGCTTTTCTGAGCTGCCTATACGGCAGTGAAGGAGCTCTACGTCTGCATCCCTGGCACCAGCCTTTTCTGAGCTGCCTATACGGCAGTGAAGAGAGTAATTTGCACATTAAAGCTGCCCGGCATTTTCTGAGCTGCCTATACGGCAGTGAAGAGATGGTGCGCGGCCCGACGCTTCCAGGCGGATTTCTGAGCTGCCTATACGGCAGTGAAGTATACAGGAGCTTATTCCTCCGCCCACCCCTCTTTCTGAGCTGCCTATACGGCAGTGAAGGCGGCGATTCTGACCGGCTCCCCGGTGTTTCATTTCTGAGCTGCCTATACGGCAGTGAAGACGCTGTAGTCGAGCGCGGGATAATTGACGATTTTCTGAGCTGCCTATACGGCAGTGAAGACCATCACTTCCCTGCCCTACGTCCAGTCCACTTTCTGAGCTGCCTATACGGCAGTGAAGCGGTCACGAATCCGGCCTATCTGGTGGAAATATTTCTGAGCTGCCTATACGGCAGTGAAGTACAAATAATAAAGCATAAGCGTCTAAATTTTAAAGAGCTTTCGTGTAAAAAAGCCAGCAGACCATTTTTTATGACTTCTGGCTAACACACTGATTTAAAATAACTTTATCTACAACTTTGAAAAAGGGTCAAAACCATGGCACAGTAGCTTGTTGGCCTAGGCCGTACCGATTGAAGCTGCCCGGAACCCCCTCTGCCTGCAATTCACCCAGTTCAATGAAGACACAAAATGCCTGACCTGTACTCTGGCTTCTCAGGGTTACAAAAGGCAATTCAGGCTGGCGTTCTACAGATGCAGGGATGGCCGCTGTTGCCTGTTCATAACTTTCTTCTTTGCGTTTCATGCGCCGCCTTCGCAGTCTTTCCACATTGGTTTTGTACTGACGGCGTTTCACAACCCTGCACTGGCCAGTTTGCGGGACAGGGCGGATTTCCACGCCAGCGATGTGGTCAGCCATGCCTTTCAGCCAACCTGTTTGCATCAAGCCTGACAAGCCTTGTTCCGTTCCATGAATCCGCAGGATAGCCCCCAACGTTTTTGGATTGAGCTGGTATTGCGGGAAACTTACGCCCAGATGGTCAGCCTTCAATTCAACCAAAGCCCTATGCAGCTTTCCAAACAGGGCGCCCATCAGCATCGGAGTGGTAAATTCCGGATCGGGCAGCAGGCGAATATCGACGTAATGGTCCATGAGTTACCCCGCATCGCCGAATACACCGCCACGAATCAAGGTGGCAATCACAAAATGCTGCTGTTCAAGTTCCGGTGACTGGTCCTTGAGAATCCAGTTGTCCAGCAGATTATAAAAATCCTGTTTCTGCTTCGGTTGGCGGTAAGCCTTGCCCTGGGTGGTGACAGAGCCATAAGGCTCTACGGCAATGGGGCCCAGTTCATCGGCGCCCTCATACCAGGTATCGATGGTCCGGATGGCATTACCGAGTTTTTGTGAATGGATACCAGCCACACCATTCACGTCATAAAGAGTTTTACTCTTGTCGCCGCGCCCACGATCCAGAATCAGCTCCTGTGAAGGGAAGACTTCCTGCCCCGCTCCCACGCGTACAAATGCGGTGATTTGCAGCAACACATGCTGTTCACCGTTCAGACCGGCCGCAATCAGTTGTTCCAGAGTCGTCAGATCCGCATTATCGGTATCGAAGCTGCGCAGCGGCAAGGACAGCGCGTCGAACGTCCACGTAGTCTGCGTAGCGCCTTTAACCAACTGGGAAACCTGCACTTCCACGGTTTCTGCGCCGATCCGGTTGCGCCACAAAAAACGTCCGTTGGCCAGATTGAAAGCATAGCGGCGCGCCAGTTCGCCAAAACCATTGGCGCTGACGTAGGAGCCCACAGTTTCACGCAACTTGGCTTCGTAATCAGCATTGTTACAAGCGGATGGCTTACCTGTACCAGCCAGAACGCGCAGGGTGAAATTGACTTTCAGCGTATCGGCGTTAGCGGGCAGTGCCGCCACATCGACAGTTTGCAGATTGGGGTTTTCAATGGCGGCATCCAGCTTGGCTGGATCCTGGTCTTTGGTTTTCAGGCGGTTGGAAATGGTGCCACGCACCGACTTCGGGCGAATGACCACTGCTGGCCAAGGATCATCCTTGGCGCGATCATCCCAGTTGCCGGAGTAAAACAGAGCATCGGAGGGGTCGAGTTTGCGTTCAAAAGCAAGAACAGATGCAGTTTTCAGTGTCATGGTGAGGTTCCTTTTCAATTAAACAGTTTCGGGTGAAGTTGTCTTCAGGTCTTTCGCAAAATCATTGCGGCAACGGTACAGCCCGTTTTCGGGCTGGCTATCGGCATACCACAGCAGTTCATTCACATCATTCAGGCGGTGTGGACTGATCCACTCGCCAATGGAGTAGAGGCTTTCGACAAAGCGAAATGGCATGCTCTGGTCGCGAGCGTTTTGCACCGCACCTGCGGGGTAAAGATCGGAGAGCGCCCCATAACCCACGGGGATCGGTACTATCCAGCCGGAGCCCTGCTTGCGATCGGATTCCCACTCCACTTTTCCATCCGCCGGCGATTCCTGGCCATCTTCCACCGGCTTGGGTCGCCAGTTAAAACGCGACAGGTCCAGCCAAGCATCCAGCGCGGTAACATCAGGGCTGCTGGCCCGCAAAGATTCCAAACGTTGTTGCAGCAGGTCATCGCGGTTTACCAGCGCATAGCCGGGTAGCCACTGGCGACGCAAGCGACGGAACTGCTTGTCGCGCTCTCCCTTGTCCTCAGCCAATCGAACCAGCTCGGGCCGAATACGGCGGCCAGGACGATACAAAGGCGGCAATACACTGCCACCGGCTACACGCAGGGTAGCGAGCATATCGGCCACCTGCCATGCAAGCGTCTGGCGTGCGGGGTCATCCTGCATGACGGGATTGTTCTGTGAATTGCCCGTTACTCCCAGGATCAGAGTGATATCCAGATGGATACGCCCTTCCTCGACGATGGCTGCCGTATCACCGGCTTTGTCCACCGGGTTGCGGGTCAGGCGGAAGGTTTTGACGTAACCCTCATGGGTCTGCTCATCATGGTCATGACAAATCACTCCCACGCTATCGAAAGCCAGCTCCAGATTTTGACTGGCCAGCTTGCGTTCCAGCGCCCACATCAGGCCAAGAAAGGCTGTCATGGACGGGAAGCCGTGGGTCAAGGGGCTGGAGATGGCATTGGCGTTTTGAATACGCAGGGGTAGGACAAGGAGCCCCTCGCTGGCTGTCAGAAAAGTCATCATTCCACTCCCTCCCGCACCGGGATATACCTGGGCGCATCCAGTTTCTTGCGCAAACGCTGCAGTTCCCGCGCCCAACCATCCGGGCTTTCATCCACCAGCAGTTCTTTTTTCCACTGGCGATGTTCCGCATCCCCCACCGGCAACTTGCCTTCCAACTGGCTGTTCAGCCAGTTGGCAAAGCGACCACCGATTTGAGCTGGCCAGTCCATCCAGAGCCATTCCTTGCGAAACTCTTCATCGCTTTCTGCACGCAGCGGGTCCAGCCAGAGTTGTTCCGCCCGCGCCAGCTCGCAGTGCTTATCAAGGCTCCACCCCGGCTCAAAAGCGCGCTGAAACTCACCCGCCATCTGCACCAGCTCATCAATCAGGGTATCGACATAGCTGTCCACCTGATTGCGTGTATCCATAGTGGATGCGGGGTCGCTTTCCAGAAAGCGCAGCAATTGGCGAATCGTATTGCGGACCTCGTCGCGTCTACCAAAGATACGTTCGAATACGGAGCTGACATGCCAGGGCATCCGCACGTCCCGTGCCCGCCATTTAGGTGGCAGGGAGCCCAGCAGGTAGTTATTCCCCCCGCGCTCGCTATTGAGCTGAGAGATATTCTGTGGCTTGGTGCCACCCATCTTCTGCACCGCCAGATCAGGATAATCTCGAAATACACCCTGATGCGGCTTACGCTCGCGGCGCGCCTGCCGGGCCGCCTTGTTGGCTTCGCCAAAGCGGTCTTCCTGAAGCACACCGTACACGGCATGGGCCAAGGAGGTGGCATAGAGCGGGGCCAGCAGATGGTAGGCTGAGTCGTCAGCCGGGTCATTGCCCACCAGCCAGTAAAGCTGCTTGGATAAAGTATGGGATGCAAGTTCAGGGCTTCTAACGCCGTCAATACTCACTAAGTCCTCAGCCCATTTTTTGGCTTGATTAGGGATATGGTGTAACGCAGAAATGGCATCTGAGTCTCCTTTTTTTAAAAGGTCAAGTATTGATTCTCCATCAAATCTTTTGCCGAGGAGAAGATACGCTTCGTATACCTTTTTATTGACAGCGCCATTACCCGTCGCATCCACAGAAAAATTATTGCCATTTAAAATATGGGATCCAACTTCTGTCCACTGAGGTTGACTTTCAGGGTTTACATTTAAATTACTCGTATTTTTAACCTTTGGATCGGGATGGGTTCCTTTGACTATGTGAGTAGCTATTTGTACTTGGTTTGCGTATTTAGCCCCCTCCTCCAATATAAAATCTAATCGATAATTATTAAGTGCTTTCTCTCGCTCTTTTCTTGAGACGCTGTCCTCCTTCCCTTCCAACTTTTTCAGCGCAATGTTAAGTCGATCAGTTACATGTCTTTCTAATACAGCACGGATAGACGATACTCGATGTGGATTATATTTTTCCATTCAATTGCCTCCTAAAAATGTACATTTAATCTGCCTTAACAAATCCAAGCACCGGATGAAACCGCCACCCCTGGGTGGCGTCCGGCAGGCTGACGGTAGCAAAACGCCGGGCGCAGTCGTCCAGTGACAGGCCCATGGCTTCAGCTTGTTCCATCAAGGCTTCCATAAAGTCCGTTCTGGCCCAGGGAGTGACACCTTCACCCTGCACCGCATCTGGTGGGATACGGTGGTTCAGGCTGTTCTCGATTTCGATATAGAGTTTCTCCCACTTGCGCTTGCCTTCCGCCAATCGATGGAGTCTGTAGTCGTCTTCATCATCGTTGGGTAACAGCACCAGATCCAGGCGGGGCTTGGGGTCATAGCGAAAGGGTTGTTGTTGCTGCAATACGCCGGTGAGGCAGGCGTGCTTTGTGGCCCAGAAGCTGCTGGCGTTGGTGGGGGCGTCCAACGTCGTTTTGGGGGCAAAACGTGCACGGTGCGGTACGGGGGCCATCTGAGTGATGGGAGGCAACATCTCCCTGTGCAGTCGGGCATGTTCCAGATCCACCAGGTTTTCCTTCGGGCGAAGCTGCTCATCGGGTCTTGGCAGGATACGCGGGCGGGCATCGATGACGCTGCGTTCTTCTTCGTTCAGCAATTCCTGCAGGCGGTGCCGGGCAAGGTGAAAATCACCGCTATCTTCTTCAAAACCCGGCTTGCAGAAAGCCGCCTGATTGGGGCGACGCTCATAGAAACGCAGATTGGTATCGAGAATCAGCAAATTGGGGTTTTTTACCTCACCAATACGGTGGCGGCGAATGCGCCCCGCAAGCTGTATCAGTGAGCGCATGGAGGACGGTTCCACCACTGCCCAGTCGTAATCATGGTCGCGCCCGACCTCGGCGACAGGACTCCCCAGCACAATAAAAAGATGATCTTCCT